>JARRRG010000211.1:0-5671 GCA_037380965.1 Deltaproteobacteria bacterium | reverse complement strand
GGCCACGAGCCTACGGACAAGGAAAATCTTCCGGTAGGGCAGATGGAACCTTACCTTTTGTCAAATTGGTTGAATGCCTCAGCGGTAGCAGGCCGCAACAGGGCTCTGGCAAGGCGGCTTGGGACAGACCGGCGGGGGTGGAACGGGACAGGGAGGCGGCACGCGGTACGCGGCCTTGGTCGGCGGAGGCGGGCACTTACACACCAAGATCGCGCACGGTGGAGGCCCGACCAGTTTCCTCGGATAACATCTCATAGGTGGACATGGACCTCAGAATGGCGGAGGAGGAGGTCCCGCGCAGACCGGGGGACCTGGTGGTCCGTAGTACATGGGTTGCAGCTCGCACGGGTCAGGTGGAGGCATGTACGCGCTCGAGCCTGCCGTCCAGAGTCCGATAATCGCGGCGGTCAGGACCACTAACAGTGCAATGGAAACGGAAGACTTCACATCCACACCCGAGTCGGCCCTTCACCATGAGGGGCCATCGACAACGACTTGTAGGAAGGATACAATACCAGCGGATTAAAAATACCTTATGCTCGTGCAAGCGTCAAGGATTTTTGGCCGCGGCCGGGGAGAATTCGCGTCCAGATTGTAGCCATTTTTCGTAATACCCTGAAGATTAACCACAAAAAAGCCAACGTAGGGTGATCCTCTTTGCAAGCCGGTCCCTTCTCCGAAAAGAGCCTTATGACTGGTACGCGTCGACAAATTGTTCAAGAGCTCGATTGATGAACCGCTCTGCGCCAATCTTTCCAGCAGAGCATTTCCGTAAAGATTTCACGTCCAGGTCCCTTGATGAGGCGGTGCGGGTCCACAGGCTCCCCAAGGAAGTGGCGGATGAGACCGAAAAGGGCTTGCACGAAGTCGATGTCGGTTATGACGAGCCCGTACAGGTGCCAGTCGTCGACAAGGCGGGATACCAGACGAAGGAGCGGCAGATCGGAATGCTCCCAGGCCGGACAGAAGAATGCCTTGCAGGCCATGCTGCCGTAATGGCACAAGCCCCGCAGGTCCACCCCGCAATTGCCACACTCGGACGGGTGGAGCAAACAGCCGGGAACCCGGTTGTCAGAATCGACAAATCCGGTGAATTCGCACACGTGAATGGCTTCGTCGAGAGGAGGTTCCGTTTCCGCGGTCCGGATGAGAGCCTGATACTCGAGGATCGCTTCGACAGATCGGTCCGTGTGCCGGAAAAGGAGTGTGCGGCGCTCCATCTTTTTCGCGAGCGCGGACCTGGTTCCGTCCGGAACGTTGTAAAGTCCGCAGCATGCCGCGCACGCTTTTCGCTGGTCAGGCGAGCAGAGATTCAACAGGACCCCTTGTTGTGACCCCTCTTGTCGGCACTCATCTCAACGATGACCGTTCTACGCGGCCACGCGCGGCTCGACCCGGCACCCTCAGTACGGGGCAGGAAGCGCCCGGGGTCTCGACCTCATCGGTCGCGCGTTGCCGAAGGCTTCCCACCCTCCGGTCGCCCAAGCCGGTCGGACTTATTGCGTGGAGTAGTCGTAGAAGCCTCTGCCGACTTTTTGTCCCACATATCCCGCGTCGACGTACTTTCTCAGAAGCGGACACGGCCGGTATTTGGGGTCTCCGAGTCCCTCGTACAGGACTTCGAGGATTGCAAGACACGTGTCCAGACCGATAAGGTCGGCCAGTCGAAGGGGCCCCATCGGATGGTTCATGCCGAGCTTCATTACGTCGTCGATGGCCTGCGCAGTTCCAACGCCCTCGAACAGCGCAAATATGGCCTCGTTAATCATGGGCAGGAGGATGCGATTGGCGATAAAGCCGGGGAAATCCTGAGCCTCCACCGGCGTCTTGCCGAATTTTGTTGCAAGCTCGATCGTGAGGTCGGTGGTCTCCTCCGCGGTGGCGAGCCCATTTATCACTTCCACAAGCTTCATCACCGGGACGGGGTTCATGAAATGCATGCCGATAAATTTTTCAGGCCGTTTCGTTAAGGAGGCCAGTTTCGTGATGGAAATGGACGAGGTGTTGCTCGCAAGGATCTTTCCGGCCGGGACCACTTCATCCAATGTGGTGAAGACGTTCTTTTTCAAATCAAAAATCTCGGGCACCGCCTCGACGACAAAATCCGCCCGCTCAAAATCCCCGAGTTCGGTGCTCGGCTTGATTCGTGCCACAAGATCATTCTTGTCTGCTTCGGTCATCTTGCCTTTGGAGACCGCGCGGTCGAGATTCTTGTTGATGTTCTTAAGCCCTCTCTCCACGAACTCCATGTTGATATCATTCATAATCACCTCGAGACCCGAGGCTGCCGCTACTTGCGCTATACCGTTTCCCATCTGGCCGGCTCCAACCACGCCGAAGACCTTCACATCCATAGCCTACCTCCATTAAGGATTTGTTACGATCAATCGGTCTGAATACAGAATCTCACCCACTCTTGGCGAAGGGATTCGCCAACACCGGTGCCGTTTAACGCTCAAGGGATCGATTCCAACAGGATAAAGGATATAACACAGTTGAGCCGACAATGCGACCGGCGGAGCAAGGCGCGCGGCATCGCGATGTCACGCGGGATGTCATGCTTTCCGACGGTCGGCCCACCGTTGGAGACGGGCTGCAAAGAAACCGTCCAGGAGCATGATTTCCGGTGAGGGAAAGGTCCTGAAGAAGCCGTGCTCATCCGCGAGCCCGCTCGCGTTGACTTCTCCCGCGCGGATCGGTACGAGCCGGAAATCCTGATGAGTATCGAGGAATTGGGTGACAACTCCCGCGGTCTCTTCCTCAGAAACCGTGCAGACCGAGTAGAGGAGCATGCCGCCCGGTTTCAAGACCGGCGCGGTCGCATTGAGCATCTTCAACTGGATTTGAGCGAACACGGCCGGGTCGGACGGCCGACTCCGGTATCGTGCCTCCGGGCTCCGGCGCAGCACCCCCAGGTTGGTGCAGGGCGGGTCGAGCAGCACTCGGTCAAATTCCCCGAGGGACTTCACAAATGCGGGGTCGGACGCGTCGCCATGTACCAGTTCCGCTGCGTCGACTCCAAGGCGGTCAAGGTTTTTCCGGGTTTCTTCGAGCCGGACAGGGTCAGATTCAATGGCCACGATCCGGAGCCAGTTTCGAGCGAGCGCGGCCAGATGTGAGGTCTTGCCTCCGGGCGCGGCGCACGCGTCGAGGACACGGTCCCCCTTTTGAACGCCCAACAAAGGTGCAATGAGCTGGGCCGCGGTATCCTGCACCATGAACAGGCCGTCTTTGTACCCTGGCAGCGCCTGAACCGGTCCGCTCATTGAAGCAATCCTGACACCGTCGGAGAGCAGAGGGATGAGATCCGCTGTCACCCCGTTACGCTGCAACAGGTCGGCAAAACGTTCACGGGTGGTTTTCAGCCGGTTCACACGAGCCATAAGAGGCGGCTTCAAGTTGTTTTCACTGAGGATTCGCCGTGTGCGTTGGGGCCCGAATTCTTTGATCCAGCGTTTTACAAGCCAGATTGGATGCGAATAGTAATCGGCCAGCGAAACAGGGTCATCACCGGGAAGTGGATCCACCGTGGCACGCTCTCGCAGGGCGCGGCGGAGAATCGCGTTCACGAAAGCGGCGGTTCGACTCCCGAGTCGAGTCCGTGCCTGGATCACGGCCTGATCCACCGCGGCATGATCGGGGATGCGATCCAAGACGAATATCTGATAGAGCGCGATGTCCAGAATTTCACGCAGGTCGGGTCGGATTCGATCGGAGGGATGTTTCGAGCACTGTTTGATGATGCGTTCGAGGCGGGTCCGCCACCTCAAGACCCCGTACACGAGCTCGGTGGCCAGACCGCGGTCTTCGTCGCGTAAGGTGCCGGCCTTTTCGAGCCGATCGGAGAGCGCATGCTCCGCGAAGCTACCCCTGCGGACATCTTCCAGCACCTCGAGGGCCAACTCGCGTGAACGCGTGGGCAGAGATTTACGCGGAGGCATGGGGATTCGCCGTCATCGGATCGTTACCAACAGACATCAGATGTACAATGATTCAAGCCCCCTTCCAAATGCCCCGGGTGCACCGAATTTCTCCGATTCGGCTCATGCCCGACGGTACGAGCTGCACCCGCCGCGTCGAGAGCTTGCCGGAAAGAATGCCTCTCTAGTATCCCGCCAGCGCCTCGAGTCGTGCGATCCGTTCCTCGGTCGGAGGATGGGTTGAGAAGAGTCTTGAAAAGCCGCCGGCGGAAAAGGGATTGACGATGAACATGTGCGCAGTGGCCTGTTCCGCCTGCATGGGCACCTGTTGCCCTCCCATTTCGAGCTTTCTCAGCGCGTCTGCCAGCCACAGGGGATGCCCGCAGATCTTCGCGCCGGTTGCGTCCGCCTGGTATTCCCGTGACCTCGATATCGCCATCTGAATGATTGCCGCGGCCAGGGGGGCAAGTATCACCATAAGGAGCGTGGCTATCATGTTCCCGCCTCCCCTCTCATCGTCAGATCCTCCGAAGAACATCCCGAAATAGGTGAGGTAGGTAATGGCTGCGCCTATGGTCGCGGCCACGGATTGGATGAGGATGTCCCGGTTCCTGACGTGACCCAGCTCATGTCCGATGACCCCTGAAAGCTCGTCCGCGGACAGCAGCCTCAGAATTCCTTCAGTAACGGCCACCGCTGCGTGATCCGGATTTCGACCCGTCGCGAACGCATTGGGCGAAGGATCGGGTATGATGTACACGCGAGGCATGGGAAGTCCCGCCTGCTGGGTCAGTCGCCGCACAAGGTTGAACAGGTCCGGCGCTTCCTCTTCGGTGACTTCCTGCGCGTGGTACATGCTGAGAACGATCTTGTCGCTGAACCAATAGCTGCCGAAATTCATGACTGCCGCGATGACAAGCGCTATGAGCGCTCCGTTCTTCCCGCCGATCGCTCCTCCAATCACCACGAGGAGCGCGGCCAGCGCGGTAAGAAGAACGATCGTTTTGACCTGGTTCATCGTATATCTCCTTCTTTCGTC
This sequence comes from Deltaproteobacteria bacterium, assembly GCA_037380965.1. Taxonomy (GTDB): domain Bacteria; phylum Desulfobacterota; class Desulfomonilia; order Desulfomonilales; family Desulfomonilaceae; genus JARRRG01. Next base: position 712 of record JARRRG010000211.1, on the reverse strand, counting down.
AAACGGTTATATCGCATGTTACAGCATTCTTTTAAAGGCTGACTGCGGCCTTCGATCTGCCTTCGGAGCATAATCCCGGAAGGCTGACCGAAGAATGTCAGGCCCCGTCACGGAATCGGTCTCCTTCCCGCAACCTCCGGCCTCTGGCGAAGTCGGAAGCATTCAGGCGCTTCTTTCCGGGTGCCTGGACTTCGGTAAGGAGGAGAATCCCCCCTCCTGTGCCAACCTGGATCCCCTCCGGGCTGATGCCGGTTATCAGGCCCGCGGCTCCGTTCCCTTCACGAGCCACCGCTTTCCATATTTTTATCGGCTCACCGTCCAGGTAGGTAAATGCTGTGGGCCACGGATTCATGGCTCTGACGAGGCGACCCAGATATTCAGCCGTCTTGTCCCACTGGATTCGTCCGTCCTCCTTGGACAGCGGTCGCGTATAAGTTGCCGCCCGGTGATTCTGAGGCTCCGGTTGAATGTTATTGGCGGCAATGCGCTTCAAGGTTTCGACTGCCAATTCCGCGCCGGGTTCCATGAGCTTGTCATGGAGGGATCCCGCGGTCTCATCTTCCCGGATCGGGACTTCCCTTTTCAGGAGAATGTCCCCCGTGTCCATGCCCTGATCCATTACGATCGTACAGACTCCCGTTACCTTGTCGCCCGCGAGAATGGCCCCGCTTACCGGCGAAGCCCCCCTATGACGCGGCAGCAGAGACGCGTG
>JARRRG010000210.1:0-6307 GCA_037380965.1 Deltaproteobacteria bacterium | reverse complement strand
TAGAGGGAGGCCAGAATTTCCAGGGCACTCTCGAGGTCGGAGAGAGATGCTCCCGAACGGGCCGAGTCTTTGAATAAACGATTGCAAATCTCCTTTGCAAGCTCTTCTCGATATTTGGGCTCCAATGCCTCCCGCCGGGAAAGGTACGTGGTGAGGAGGTGATAGTCTTCCGGAGTCATTTCGTGCATTGCCTGTCGGATCTGCGTCTCCCACACCCGTGGATCCTCGCCCGGCTCTTCAACGGACGGTTGCCTCAATTCATGGTCCATGATCACCAGGGTGCCCGCAGTCAGGTCACCGAGTCTCCTGTTCCGGGAATCGATGAACATGACCACCAGACCGATAGGATACACATCCGCGAAAATATCCACGAACCTGAGAACATTGCGGATGGCCGAGTCCAGGAAGGTAATGGGCCGTCCGTCCTTCCGAATGACGCGGATGCCCTGCGATCTCTTCCCGGGGGTACTACCGCTCCACAGATATTCGAACACGATGAAATAGCCGATCGCGATGACTCCGTAAACGAGGATGGCCCCGGCCACCGCCCATCCAACAAGGGTGTGAGCCACCTCGCCGAGCCAGACGGTGAGAGCACCGGCCTTTCCCGCGACGAGTGCGGCAAGCAAGATGACGAAGAGGAGCCCAAAAAAGACTCCGAACTGAATGAGCTTATCCAGGAGATACGCGAGAAACCGGCTCCCTATACCGGCGAGTTGAAAGTGAAGTTCGAAGTGGTCAGGGGTTTCGATGGCAACGGTTTGGACTTTTTCTTTCACCGCGTTTTGCCAGGCGTGATATCATGATAAGGTATTGTTAACTGAAGCGCTTCTGGCCCAGGAGCTCTTGATAGCCTCACCGCGAAGAGGCCTGATTTTCAGCGCTCGGGCTGCCCGTCCACCGGTTCCTTTCCGCCTGCAAACAGAGGCTTGGATGAATATAAATGAGTTCGTGAGAGAACGCAAAGGAGAATGGGATAGACTTGAGAGCATCTCGGCTGGCCTTCGACCGGGCGCCTCGCGCAGGCTGACGCGCGATGAGCTCTGGGAATTGGGACGGCTCTATAATGCCGCGGTGTCTGATCTCGCGATTTTGAAGTCATCAGGACTTGCCTCCGACCCACACAACGAAGTGATCACCTATCTGAACGGACTCGTGATCCGTGTGCATCAGATGATATACCGGCGGCCGCCGTTCGACTGGTCTCACATGGTGCGATTCCTCATTGCGGACTTTCCTTCCGCGGTAAGGGAGGCTTATGTTTATGTTCTGGCGGCCGCGGCGGCGTTCTTTCTCTTCGTCGGGGTAGGGCTGGTTCTCGGCAGCCAGGAGCCCGGATTTATCGAGCTCGTTGTGCCGGAGCGAATTATCGAGCAGGTCGGCGCGTTGTGCCTGAATCACCATTTGTCGGTGCAATTCTGGTCATTCGTGCTTCCCCACGGCAGCTTGGAGTTGACCGCGGTCGTGATCGCGGGTGGAGCCGGATTTGTCATCGGACACGCACTCATCGACCCCGGACCGCACAAGAGAGTCGACTATCTCTCCGTGAGAGGTCCACTTGCCGCGAAGCTGACTATCGGCTGCGTACCGCTGCTGGTGACGGCCGGCATCATCGAAGCGTTCTTTTCACCTTCTCCGTTGCCCGCCTGGCTGAAATTCCTGTTCGCCGCGGTCCTGTTCGCTCTGGTTCTCGTGTTTCTCTGTTTATCCGGACCGAAGAAGGCTCCGACAGATCTCCGTTCGTCCCCGGGTCAACGAGCTTTTGGTTCGGAAGCGAGGGCCAATTTTTCCGGCAGTGGATTCTCCACGGGATGAACGTATTCCCTTTGATCCACGAGAGATTTCCCCTAAAGACGCGTCATCGGAAGGTGGGTGTTGTCGGTTCTTTGGCGTTCAAGCATGCAAGGACGAGCATTTCCGAATCAAGGACGTTGCGAGCATTCCCATTCCTCCGGCCACGCGTTCCTGTCCGGCCTTTGTGGAACTCTCCCGGACACTGACGGTCCTGATATGTTAGGAGTATGAAGCGATTCCGGACGCACGGACGCGCGAGGAACCCGGAAAGCGGCTTCTTTGTGTTATCTCATCTGCTCACACTTGTTGCGCTCGAGAAGGGAGAGACAACGCATCCATCCACCGCCCCATCAGGACTGGGCCAACGAGAGCGACAGGGCCGAGCATCGGTCATATCCGAACAGGATGACAGCGAGGCCTGTGCAGCCCTTGTGGCTCCTGGACGCGGGCCCGGTCATTGTGAGGCGCGTCAATGTCTGCTATGAAGAGCTTGCGGGGTGTGGTTGAGCTGTACCGTCCGCGGCGCGTTCATAAGCCTTCTCTCGGGATTCTCGACGCGGCAGCTCGGTGGGCCCTGTTGAGGCAAGGTAATCGGCAGGAGACATGGAAGTAACAGTTTTGGGAAGCGGAACCGCGACCCCCAGCCTGAAGCGCAATGCGTCGGGTCTGGCTGTCAGGAGCTCGGGTTCATTGATACTGGTTGACATCGGTCCGGGAACGATGCGGCGGATGAGTGAGGCCGGCATAGATTCCACGCTGATCGACGCCATCCTCATCACACACTTCCATCCCGACCATGTCTCTGACCTGGTCCCTTTCCTGTTCGCGTCCAACTATGCGTTCGGACCGGTCCGGGAGGAACCGTTTTACCTCATTGGGCCCCAGGGGCTGGAACACTACTACGAGGGGCTCGTCGCTGTCTATCAGCACTGGATTGTTCCCACGGGGGAGCGGTTGCTCAGGAAAGAGTTGCTCACAGATAAGCCGGACAGCTTCTCCCTCGATGGACTCAAGATACGGTCCGTTCCGTCGGTCCACACCTCTCCTTCACTCTCTTACAGGATCGACGCGGACGGGGTGTCGGTCACCATATCCGGAGATACGGATGTCTCCGACGATCTTTCCGAAATGGCCGCGGGCACGGATCTCTTCATATGTGAGTGCTCCATGCCGGACGGCAAAAAGGTTCCCGGTCATCTCGTCCCTTCAGAGGCTGGTCGGATGGCTGCCAAAGCGAGTGCAAAAAAGCTCCTGTTGACGCATCTTTATCCTCCCTGTGAAGAAGTCGATGTGGTGAGGCAGGCCGCGTCCCATTTTTCCGGAGAAATCGAGAAGGCACGCGACCTCATGGTGATCAGCCTCTGATCGACAAGGTGATGCACTTTGCACGGAATCTCTGTAAAATGAGAAGGAACAGAAGAGGAGAGACGGCCTCGGCCGCGTTTACAACGAAAGGACACGCGACGCACTGTTAAGACGACCGGCAGCGCGATTTCATTTCTAGGTACACGGCGAACATGGAAAAACCGGGAAAGAGAATTCTGGGAAGATTCTTCTTCACGTTCTTTTTTGTCATACCGCTCTTCCTGGCGATCGAAATACCGATTTTCCTGGCAGGCGCGTCCCTCGGCACCTACCTGGTCTATTCTCACAATCTCCCGCCGATTCCCGAGCTTAAACGATACCAGCCGCGAACCGTTTCCACCTTTTACGCGGATGACGGAACCGTAATCGGGATCTTCTATAAGCAGAAACGATTTGTGGTCGATCTCGCGCAAATACCGCCCCATGTCATCAATGCCTTCCTGGCCGCGGAGGACGCGAGGTTCTTCGAGCACTCCGGGGTGGACTGGATGGGTATGGCTCGCGCGGCGTTGAGGAACCTCAGATCCAGAAGGTACTCCCAGGGCGGCAGTACGATCACCATGCAGGTGACCAGGAATTTTCTCTTGACCCGAGAGAAGAGGATTTCACGGAAAATCAAGGAGATGATTCTTGCCACCCGTCTCGAAAAACTCTGGGGCAAGAAGCGCATCCTTCATATCTACCTGAACGAGATCTACCTGGGTGAAGGTTGTTACGGCGTCGAAGCCGCGGCTCGTAATTACTTTGACAAGCCGGTCGAGCACCTCTCGGTAGCGGAGGGAGCCCTCATCGCAGGGCTCGTGGCCGGCCCTGCCCGGTACAATCCCTTCAAGAGCGTAGAACTGGCTCAGATGAGGAAGAATATCGTTCTTGAAAACATGCTGCGTGCCGGCTTCATCGACCGCGCGACATACGACAAGGCTATGCGACAGAAACTCGTTTTCCGAAAGGAGATCCCGAGACCGTTTGACCTGGTGCCCGATTTCGCGGAAGCGGTGCGGCGGTACATCATCGAAAAATATGGCGCGGACAGCCTCTATAACCAGGGTCTCAAGGTCTTTACCACCTGCCGCATAGATTACCAGCGCGAAGCCGTTGAGGCCGTGGAAAAAGGTCTGCAAGACATACGGGCTCGACACAAACATTTTGCCATCATCAAAACCGTTTCCAGGGGGCGTATTCCGGAGATCCTGAAGCGACGACGGACGCCCAAGCTGAAAGAAGGCAAGCTCTATGAGGGAGTGGTCACCAGTGTCCGCCGAAAAGCGGGCGAGACGGTGATCTCTGTTGCATTGAGCAGGAGGCTCAGAGGTCGGGTGAAACTGGATACCGCGACATCAGTGTACCGGCCGGGCCAGATACTGGCGATTCGGTTCGACCGCTCCGTTGATGAGATTCCCTTCTTCGTCCTGGACGACCACCCTCAGTTACAGGGCGCGCTGGTGTCAATAGAGAACCGGACCGGATACGTCAGAGCCCTCGTCGGCGGAGCTTCGCGGGAGCATTTCAAATTCAATCGGGCGATGCAAGCCAAACGTCAGCCGGGCAGCGCGTTCAAGCCCATAATCTATGCGACTGCCATCGAAAAGAAGAGTTACAGTCCTGCCACTATCATTGTCGATGAGCCCATAGTGGTAGACCTGGATAGACAAGACGAAGAATGGGAGCCCAAGAACGCAGGTGGAGATTTTCTGGGACCGATAAGTCTCCGTCGCGCACTGGAACTCTCCCGCAACATTTGCACGATCAAGATTCTCATGGACGTCGGCTTTGACGATGTGACCGCGATGGCCAAGCGCATGGGAATTCATTCACACCTCGGGCGGAATCTGTCACTCAGTCTCGGCACTTCCGAGGTAACGCTCTTCGAGCTGACAGCCGGTTATACCGTGTTTCCTAACAGCGGTGTCTACCTGGCCCCAACGCTGGTGAAGCGGGTGGAGGACCGGTTCGGAAACGTGCTGGAGGACAATACCGAGATCCCCGTTCTGGACGCGAATCAAATACCTCACCCTGTCCCGAGGGAAGAATTCAGGCCGGTCGGCGCGACTACCCCGGCACCGGCTCAACCGGCGGTCGAAGAAGAAGATTTGACGGGTTCGAGCCAGGGGCAGGGAGAGGAGCAGAATCAACGCCGCGCAATCGAAGCGCCCTCCGCTCCCTCCTCTCCGGTCGATTCGACGAGGACGATCAAACCCGCGATGTCTCCACAGACCGCGTACGTCATGACCGATCTTCTCCAGGGCGGAGTACGGGCCGGAACGAGCGCGGGCATGAGGAGGTACTTGAAACGCAAGGACCTGGCAGGAAAAACCGGCACCACCAACAATGCCGAAGACGCGTGGTTCATCGGATTTACTCCCGATTACACGACCGGTGTGTGGGTCGGTTTTGATGAAAAGCGACCCCTGGGCAGACGGGAAGAAGGCGGACGTGCGGCCCTCCCCATCTGGGGATACTTTATGCGGAAAATCCTGAAAAACCGTCCTGAGAAAGAGTTCCCCGTGCCGCCGCATATCACGTTCAGCGCCATGCTCACCTTCGCGGGAAACAAGCGAGACGGTTTTTTTCCCGAAACGGTGCGCGAGCCGGTGTACACTCCATTTGTCGGAAAGACTCTGGTTCTGTCTCCACTGGATCCGCCCGGCGCGCTCAGCGCGTACGCGGATGCCATGTACCCCGGCTATCCCTACGGCCAAACATGGCCCGGCGCCTCACCATATGCGCCTGCAGAAGTCTATCCTCCAGGGACGTTGATCCCTGTACGGCCCGGCACATCGGTTCCCGCGCACCCCATGGGAGGGAGGGACCTCGTTCCGGCCCCGGCCGGTCCCAGGAGACAGCCGGAACCGTCCATGAGAGAAGCGCCGCCGGCCTCAGACCAGCGCCGGCGTGCAGGGCTGGATTCCCGAGAATCGGCGTTACGAGGCAAGTGGGAGGACAAGCAAGTCGACATGAGAAATCAGGCTGGACCGATGGACCGCACAAATCATCTCCCGACGAACAACCCTCGTGCGGACGAGAAGATCGTTCCCCTCTATATTCCCCAACCCGGCTCGAATCCCTATCGACAAAAGAGATCTCCGGACACTCGCCCGCGGCAGCGATAACCGTGCGCCGAGGGCTCGGGCCGCAGCGAACCTCACCG
>JARRRG010000209.1:0-4935 GCA_037380965.1 Deltaproteobacteria bacterium | reverse complement strand
AGCTCCTTTCTTTTGGGAGGAGCCGGGCTCCTCTTGGAATACGGTCATCCCGGGATCCGCGTAATGCGGTTGCCCTGCCAGTGCGGCCCGTGACGTACCAACGACGGTCCATTGACCCCCATGAAGGGGTTTTGCTACCTCCCGGGCATTCATCGTCGGGCTCTCAGTCACGAGATCGCAGGGTCATTTCTATCATTTGCGCTTCCAGGATCTTTTCTTCATGCCTGGCCTTCTTGGCCTCGGCTTCGGCAATTTTGGCCATGAGCTGGTCCATATCGCACGGCTTCAAGAGGTAGTCGTAGGCGCCGAGCTTCATACCCTCGATCGCAGATGATACGCTCGCATGGCCGGTCAATATGATCACCTCGACCAGTGGGTAGATCTTCTTTATTTCCCTGAGCGTGTCGATTCCCGTCATGCCCGGCATTTTCACATCAAGGACAACGATGTCGATATCGCGTTCCTCTCCCAGCTTTCCAATGGCTTCCAGCCCGGAGTGCGCCCGCACGACTCCGAGATTGCGTTTGGCCAGACGTTTACTCAAGGTCTCCACAAACGCCACGTCGTCGTCTACGACCATGACTTTTACCGGTGACATCCTGTATCTCCTTTGCCTATTGCAAGCTCGTCATTGCACGAACACCAGGCGATTTTGGAAAGACGGTTCAATCGGCCTCCACCGCTCTTTTTCGAGGCGGAGAGGTCCGCCGGGAAAGATGGGGAGCGCAACCTTTTCCAGGATCGGATAACGACGGCCGGGCCGTCTCCCCACCTGCTTTAGATTGTGCAATATTGGTGCCAAGAATAGTCGCTCTAGGTCGGAAGTCCGGCGGGTATCACGTGCATGCGGCCGCACGATCCACGAACATGGCCCGAATGAGCGTTTCTCCACAGCCAGCCGTTAAGGTCAATTACATCGCATCCGAATCGCCAGACGGAACCGCGCCGCGGGTCGCGGAGACAGTCCCTCTCGCGGCGGATCTCCGGAATCCGGACGCTCCAATAGCTTCTAGGTTTCAACACCGGAAGGAATTACATGCACAGTGACAGCCTTGATACCCTCGATAGAGCGTAATGCCTGTTTGAGTTCATCGGCGATTATGGCTTCCTGTATCAGGGGCGCCTCGATCTCCACGTTGACCGCGCCGTCATCCGCGGTGACCCGAATGCCGGGGAATTCGGAAATCAATGTGACCTTTGCCCGAGCGGCCAGGAGCCGGTCATCCACGGTTTTCTGAGATTCAGGGGTTTGCTTGAGGTGTTCCAGTCCCGCGGCATGGCAAATCAACTCTACCGCGTCATCCACGGAGACTTTCCCGATATGAATGACAATGTCATACAGCCGGGGGTCACCGTTGTCCACACCCCATACCGCCCGACTCCACCCTCTCCGTTCATGATCATCTCTCTCGAGTGCCTCGACGGCCTCATCTCTCGAAATCTTCTCTCGTTCCATCTCGAGCTGGATACGATCTTCGAGGTCGGCGAGAATGCGCACATTGAGAACGTGTCTGATGCCCTTGAGGATAAACTGACCGCCGAGACCGTGATACACCAGATTGTCCTTCTGCGCGGTCTCCAGCAGCGTGCTCTCGACATAGGCCAGATACCGCTCCTTACCGTAGGTGAATCGCTCCCAAATGGACGGAGCGTCATGAAGAGCACGGGCGAGTTTGATCTCAGGAACGTCGAAGTGCTCGGAGGCCTTGATCATGATTTCGCGGGACAGACAGTCATAACCCAGCTTTCGAGCCACCTTCTCTCCAATTTCTCTTCCCTTGCTGTATGAGCCCCTGGAAATGGTAATAATAGGCATTCATCACTCCTCTGCTATCGGGGAATCCGATGTGCAGCGATGGGTATGTCGGGACACCGGTTTGTGTCGTGTCCCCAGTTGTTCCTGAAATATCCCGTCATGCGTTCTCCCGTCCGGATCTCTCTCTTTCGATCGGGCCCGCGGCACTCCCCGCGGGGAATCGCCGCAATCTTGCCGGGAGGCATGGGCACACATGCAGGAGGTAAGCCGCGAGTCATCTCCGTAAACCAGAGAGTGGACGCTGAATCAATTGCGAAACAGGCCTGACTATATCCCTTCGAAGAGGTGCTCGAGACCTCCATGCGGCCGACCGGGGCTTAATTCGATCCAAGCGTAAAATGATGGAAGAGCGCACCCCTATCCTCGGCCCTTGGAAAGCTCCAAAGGTTCCTCCTGTCACATTAATGGCTCGGCGGCCCTCCTGATGTCATGGAATACCCAATGAGAAAGGCGACCCAGCATGCCAGGCCGGCCCACAGGTAGGCGCGTGGCTTCTCCCGCATATACGCTACGGCCGCGGCCAAAAGCGCGGGTAACGCGCATGCGCAGCCAAGGGCTATTCCGAACTGGGTAATTCCGTCACCATAGGTAAAGCGCCTGAGATAGAAATGGCCTCCGGGAAACCCGCCGCCGACTTCCGTCCAGATCTCCTGAGCGCTCTTACCCTCCCAAATCCCGGAAAAGAGAAAAAACGGGTTCATGACGTTGTGGTCTGCGGACAGCATGGTCACTACAGGCCCGATCGTGCACACTACCGCTGATGCGAGACAGAGCCAATAGACGGTTTCACCGTAATAGATTTGTGCAGGCGGCATTTTAGGCTTTTCCATGGAACTTCCCTCACTCACTTGTTATCCGGCCCTGACGGCTTTTACCACACCACGTACTACCACGATGGCGATGATGACCACGATCGCTATGGTTACCGGGGTGGGAACTTCTCCGATGACTCCAAGCGTGTTCAATCCCCGTGCGATCAAACCGTAGGTCGTGAAGAACATGATGCCGATCAATATGAGTCTCACGAATCCGGCCTTGACCCTGATGAGAATCAACGCGCCAACGATTCCGCCGATCACCTGTCCGACCAACCAGGGCGCGACAAACAGCGGAATCATGGCTCCCATCAGCAGATATGGCCAAACCGCCACGCAGTCTCCCATCCCGAGGAGCACTCCGCTGTTCGCTGCTGCCACCTTGAGGGGGACGGCCATCACGAGATTCTGCGCGGGGACTATTGCCCACCCCGCTCCAAGTCCGAAGAAACCGGAGAGCATGCCGACCGCGACGATAACGATGAGCAACAGCCATGCCCTGGTTACCTTGTAATCGACGATCTTGCCCAATGACTGTTCGTAGTACGGCTGAGAGAATCGGAGCCAGTGTGTGAAGCCGTCAACACGCTTCACTTCCGGCCACTCGATTTTTTTGCCGCCAAAGATGAAATAGCCTGCAAGGAGAAACAGAATAACGCCCAGCGCTATCCTCACTGCCCCCTCCCCACTCTCTCCGAGGTACTTTGCCACAAAGATCGCGCTCTTCGCACCGGTAAACGCCCCTATTCCATAGGCCGTCGCACTGAAGATACATATCCTGAGGTTGGCAAGACCTTGCCTCATGAACAATCCCGTCGATATCAGCCCACTGAACATGGCGACGACCAGTCCCGTTGCCCTCACGATTAAACTGTCCACCGGAGTGAACGCGAGCATGATGGGGGTGAAGAGGACGCCGCCACCGATGCCTGCGACGACTGCAACCAGCGCTATCACAAAACTGAACAGAAAGAACGCCAGGAGAAGGCCGGTTATGGTCCATGTTGATATGCCCCCGGCCGGCGTCTCGGCTACGGACGAGATAATAGCCAGGGCTATGTAGGAAAGAGCTATCAAAATCAACATGAGGATCATTTCCAACCAGGGTGACGTGAAATATCTTTTCATATGCCCAACTCCCCGGCAAGACCTGTCCCATGCATTCGCCCCTCAGCGAAGGCATGATGCTCCATGCCAGATCCAACCTCATTTCTCGTGGTTCTCATACAGTGTCTCCCCTCGAAGTTTGAACCTTCCACATCTCTCGGTCCCATCCCTTGCCGGCAACCCGTGCTCTACCGCGCCGTCCAACCACAAACGGGCTCGGACCACCTGTTCACCACAGATGAGCCGGCCCTTGCCGCATTTCCCCCGGGAACCCTTTTCCCAAGGCTCAGTATCGGCGTTCCGGCCCGTGCCGGAGAAACGTGACCGCGAATCGTCCCATTGGAAGGCAGTTCAGTGCCTCCACATAAGCCTGTCTGAACCTCAAGAAGGCAGACGTCTTGGGACGCAGCGCACATCCTCGGAAGGCGACTCGCAACCGGCTGCCGAAGAGTACGGAGCGATATCGAGCTTTTCCCAGGAACGCTCATGGGAACGATCACGCGCAACTCCGCCCACACCGTGCGCCCAGACCGATTCCTCTCATGTACGGCGCACAGGTGGACGATACTGACCAACGTGCTCGTCGAACCCCCACAATTCTTCCTTTGGCGCGGTGACGGCGAAGATCGACCAATCCTGCAGTCCGGACGCCCTCTCGACGTATGTTTCCCAGAACTCTCCGAAGGCCGTAAGAATGTCGAACAGTCTCTCTGTTTCCGAAGGGTGAGGCAGCCAGTATGACCGTTAAACTTAAGTGAGGCTAACTCCCTTGTCAAGGCAAACCGGCCTTCCTCCAGCCCTGGACGCGCGCACCTCCGCTACGATAACGCTCGTGTTCTCGACCGGTTGCGTGGAAGGCCCCGGGAAGCCTCCCTGTTGACTTGAACGCCGTGATTGCCTTCCAGCTCCGGTATCTCCAAATCTACTGCCTCACTCTGACTCAATGCGTGAGCTCTTCCCGGGCGGCGTATCGCTTTTGACGTTTCCGGTGCAATACGTGTGCCGGGCTTGAGCAAGCCAGCGCAACGCGTCGGGAATCTCGTCACCAGGGTACGCGCATGAGCCTGACCGGTGCAGTGTTTCGTGAGACTGGAACACCTCTGACCCGATGGTCGGTGTAAGATATTTCGACACGAATCGGCCACCTCCCCCGGCAATTCGATTGCCAGGGTTTCCAATGGTGGGTGTAAAAAAACC
>JARRRG010000208.1:0-8589 GCA_037380965.1 Deltaproteobacteria bacterium | reverse complement strand
CCGTCATCCTCGAGCAATTCTTCAGCCACCTGGCTAACGCGGAGTAGGACCTGTATTCGTACGCGGATGAGTGCCCGGATAGGTGCATGCGCGGCGAGCGTAGCGGCCCGTCATCTTGCGGGCCTTTCAGGAGGCACCGGTTGCAAGACCCCGACACACGCGCTATCTTGTTTATAGCACCCACTGCATGAGGTCTCCGGTATGATCGGCATATCCAAGTTATACTGTGGAGCGGTAGAGGCGTCCGATCCTCTGCGTTACGGCCGTCGCTCCAAAGAGCTCCCCTCCCACCTGCTTCAATTTTCCGCGGACAAGAAGCCTGTCGTAGTGTGGAATGCGACCCGGCGCTGTAACCTGAAATGCGTCCATTGCTACTCTCGTTCGGAAGATCGCAACTATCGCGGCGAGCTTTCGCTGGAGGAAGGGAAATCGCTGATCGATGATTTGGCCGAATTCGGCTCGCCGGTTATTCTCTTTTCCGGCGGGGAACCCCTCGTGCGTCCGGACATCCTCGATCTCATCCGGTACGCGGCCGATCGTGGCCGGCGCGCGGTGGTTTCCACCAATGGCACGCTCATCACCGAATCGATCGCGGCGCGGCTCAGCGAAATCGGTGTGTCATACGTCGGAATCAGCCTGGACGGTCTGGAAGCGGTTCACGACGCGTTTCGCGGGGTTTCCGGGACCTTCGCACGGGTGATGAGAGCGATCAAGCACTGTCAGGCCTGCGGTCTGAAGGTGGGCCTGAGATTCACAATTAACAGGCGAAACTTCCAGGACATTCCGGGCATCTTCGATCTCGTCGAGGCACAGGGGATTCCGCGAATTTGCTTTTATCACCTCGTGTACGCCGGCCGCGGCACGGACCTCGTAAAGGAAGACCTGGACCACAGCCAGACGAGGGAAGTCGTAGACACCATATTGGATCGTACCGGCGACCTGCACCGGCGAGGGATGCCGGTGGAGGTCCTCACCGTGGACAATCACGCGGACGGTCCCTATACCTACCTCAAGCTGGAGAAGGAAGACCCAGCGAGGGCCGCGCAGGTCCTTGAGCTGCTCAAAATGAATGAAGGCAACAATTCCGGCCGCGGGATCGGATGCGTCTCGTGGGATGGCGAGGTTTACGCGGATCAGTTCTGGCGTCATCATAGCTTCGGAAACGTCAGGGAACGGCCTTTCAGTGAAATCTGGACCGACCCGAACGACGAATTTCTCATGAAGCTGAAGCAGAAGAAACTCTACGTAACGGGCCGCTGCTCTCAGTGTCGGTGGCTCGACATCTGTGGAGGCAATTTTCGCGTGAGGGCGGAAGCTGTGCATGGCGATGTCTGGGCGTCGGACCCTGCATGCTACCTGACGGACGAAGAGATTGGGCTGGACACAACTGAGGTCGGGTGAAATCCTCTCACCGATATCGGCAAGCCGTTTGTTCTCAAAGCCGAACAACAATTTCCACGTTTTCCCGGCAAGGGCCTACCGTGGTCAGAAGAGGTGATCCGCGGCCTGGCGACAGCATGGTGGTGACCCTCGCCGCATCCGGTGATCGTCTTCCCATGGAGTGCGGAATTTTTTGCAGGTAGGTGAAAGGCAAGCCATGTTGTTCGGCGGGCACGTCAAGTCCCTGGATCACATTGATATTTTGAAGACCCTGAACTTTGATTTTGGCGAGCTTGTCCTCAGAGACGCCAAGGCCTCCCGGTTCTGGCTGGATTCAGGAGTCAAGAACCGATTTGATTCCCGATTCTTCCTGATCGCCCACGGCCCTTTCGAGGGTCCGCCCAACGACATGGATAATATTCGCACGAGGTATCGCGACGCGCTCACAGAATCGATCGACACGGCCAGCCAAATGGAAATCGACCTGCTCACCATTCACCTGTGGATGGACCACCGTTTCGTCAAACCGGAAATCCTGGAACGGAAGGTAGAGCTTCTCCGATATGTAGTGGAGTACGGCCACAGGAAAAACGTTCGAATAAGCCTTGAAAACCTCTCTGAATCCGCAGCCGATCTTCGACCCGTTTTCGAATCCGTCACGGGTCTTGGACTTACACTCGACGTTGCTCATGCGCAACTCCTCACGGAGACGAATACGTCTTTTGAAATCATTGCGGATCTCGGCCGGTACATTTGCCACGTGCACCTTCATGACAACCGCGGGGGAAACGGTCCCTCCGATGACCTTCACCTCCCCGTCGGAGAAGGGATCATTGACTTTCCAGCCATACTAGGAGCCCTTGTCAAGCTTCCTTACGATGGTACCATCACCCTGGAATTGGAGCCGGAAGACCTTGAGCGCTCCCGGAACGTGGTTGAGCAGATCATCGCGAATCTCAACGTCCGGAAGCGCTCCGGGCAATAGTGAAATCACTGCTCACGAAACCTCACTTCCCCTTGGTCTCGAGTCGTCCGGGAACATCCAGACCATACGCTGAAGCCGGGAACAGAGTTCCGAGGAGGATTCTCAGCAAAAAAATTTCGTGTTCGTTTCTCCCACCTCTTCCCCTGTGATAGATTACCGGCCATGTCAGGGGAGAGTAAGACCGATTTTGTCAAAGGCTACGTGACCCGCATTGCCTCTGAGCCTCAGAGAGCCAAGCGCGGAGATTACCTGTTCCGCGGCCTCGAAATTTCGGTCGCGGGTGGAGCGGAAAAAGCTTTCCTCATTGTTCCTGAGACGATCTGCGAATTCGGCCGCCCAGATCTTTACGATTTTCCTCTCCTATGCTGGGAAGGCGCGGAGATTGCAGCTTTCGAAGTCGAGCTAAATAACAGACTCCATGACGGAACCGCCATCTACACGGCTACGCCTGAGACGGACCTCTTACTGGAGCCGTGCCGCCCGGTGAGCGTCACCGACGCGGTGGAAGCGGCCGCGTGCATACACGCGACAGACTTGAGCTACCGCGTGCGGCCGGCTGAACCGTTCTGGATGGCCAAAGGGCGCTTGATCCACACGCTCTTCGATCATCTTTTGCAGTTAGGGGCCGCGGCTTCCGACCAGAGCTTTAGAAAGGCTTTCCGGGAGGCCAGGTCAACGGTGGTCGAGATATTGCCCGGCTCGAGCGTGTCGGTGGACGATCGCGCACTTGAAGAGGAAGCGGGCCTCCATTTCAGCAATTTAAGGAGATGGCTTCACGACGTCGGTTGCTACTTTGACACTGTACGGGTGGAAGTGGACCGCATGTCAACGCGATGGGGCCTGAAAGGGCGGGCCGACGCGCTGCTCCAAACAAAAGAGAAAGACGCGATTCTCGAGCTCAAAACCGGTCGATTTGCCATGGAGGATCATCGACTGCAGTTGCTCGGGTACGCACTTCTTTTTGCAGACGCGGATGACGGCCCACCTGCCGGTTATCTCCTCTACTCTGCTCTGGGGAGAAGCGAGACTGTCACGGATGGTGACCGGTGGAGACTTCTGGAAGGCCGCAACCGGGTCATTGGCCTGAAGCACTCCTACACCCTTGAAGGAGCCGCGGACCACCGGTCCGTTGCTGCGGAACACTGCCCGCGAACGGGAAAATGTTTTGCCCGTTCCACATGCCGTCGCTTCTTCGGGAATGCTTCGGCAGGGCCGGAACCGTTTCTGCAGGGTCTCGAGAGGGAGTACTACAATCGCTGGTTTCGTCTGCTTTCACTGGAGGCATGGGAGTTGTCAACATAGTGGCGCGGACCGAGAAGCACGAGCAGGGGTATGCGCGTCCCCTTGAGAGAGAGGAAAGAGCTCAGAGGAATGGTGAGCCGAGATACCCGCGTCGAATGCGGCAATTGCGGGTAGATCTCGTAGTGGGCGATCTCATTGGAGAGGTGGGTCGGGGCGATCACGTCATCCTCCATCGAGGCGACGCGGGCGCTCGCGAAGCCCTGAGAGCCACGGTCATCGAATCGGAAAATGGAAAAATCAGCGTGAGTATCAGTGCTCCGTTGGCTCGCTCACCCGCGGAGTGTGATGTCCCGGTGATGCCGGGGACCGAAGAGGCAAGCGACCGATGGTTCGTTGATCTCATCCCGTTTTCAAGGGGGCCTGAAGTCGCTCGGAAAGCCCTCCTGGATTTCTTCCTCAGAGCTGATCCCGAGATCGTGCGGCTCGTTGTGCGCGGCGGGTCGGAGAGCCCGGCTGATGAGTCAGTGCAGACTTCTCTTCAATCCGAAGGGCGTGTACGCGGTTCAGACCGAACCGAGGCTGAGCACGCGGAGTCAACCCCATCCGGTGAGCCTGGCGGGAAGCGAGATGCTCGGGCTCGCAACATCGCCGTGCGCTCGAAGCTCGAAGATCTCTGCTTTGGGGAAGGGTTGACCTGTGAGTTGAACGAGGACCAGGAAGACGCAATTCAGGCTGCCCTGTCGAGCGAACCCTTCCATCTGATCCACGGCCCTCCCGGTACGGGCAAGACGCGAGTATTGGCTCGATTGATTCGCATCTGGCTCGATCATGGTGAGCGAGTGCTGGTGGCTTGCCCGACGAACATCGCGCTGGACCGTCTTCTCCTTGCTCTCATTGACCTCGGAGTAAGGGACTTCATTCGCGTTGGCAGTCGTTCCAGACTATCCCGAGAGTTTCAAGACGCATTGGAAAAACTGGGAAGTCCCCCTCGCCTGCTGTCGGATCTCGCATCCACGAATATCAATGTTGCCGATTTTCGGAAACGGGTCGGAGAAGTGCAACTGGTGGGAGCAACCGCATACCAGTGCGCTGCCCATCCAATCTTTCTACGGCAGCGCTTCGACCGTGTGGCAGTGGATGAAGCCGGGCAGCTTGACGAGCCGTCGACCTTGGGTGTCCTGGCCTTGGCCCCCAGGTTTGTTCTGGGAGGCGATCATTTTCAGCTCCCGCCCGTAGTCCAGGCGCTCGCGCCGGGGCCCGAAGGGGATCGAGGACTGGAACAATCATTGTTCGAGAGGCTCTTCGACTCCTGTGCTCCCTCGAAGATATCCCGGCTGAAAATACAATATCGAATGAATCGCGAGATTCAAGAGATCCCCTCCCGCCTCTTTTATGAGGGAACTCTCGTCCCTTCCCCGGAAGCCGCCAGCCGCCGTCTGAGCATAGATCCAGGACAATTGGACGACGTCGCGCTGGGCCGTATCATCGATCCTGCCGTACCAGCCGTGTTTGTAGACGTGGAAGGATCGAACACGGGAAAAGCGCGTCCTGAGGAGGCTGCCGTCGCGTCCAGGATACTGGAAACGCTTCTGGCATGCGGAGTGCCCGCGACCGAGATTGGGATCATTACCCCGTATCGGGTTCAGCAGGCGCTGATACGCGAACACCTTCTCAACCGGCGACAGGTATTGCCGCCCACCTCAATAAATACGGTTGACCGTTTCCAGGGCGGGGAACGGGAGGTAATTATCCTCTCCTTGGCACGTTCGGACGGAGTTACCTCTTTCTTGGCCGATCGGAGGCGACTGAACGTTTCTCTGAGCCGGGCCCGCTCCAAACTCATTCTGCTGGGTCACGGCCCTATTCTCATGGAGCATCCTCTTTTTGCCTCGCTGCTGGAGGGTTTGCAGCGAGTCGCGATTGACCCCGGCGCATGAAAGAACTGCCGCGACATGACGGACGCGCCGAGCTTTTCGCAACAAGGGCGTAAGGAGAATCAGGATGGCTGACAAGAAAGACACACTCTATCTCATCGACGGTAGCTCTTATATTTATCGTGCGTACCACACGACCGGCGAACTCTCCAATTCCAAGGGATTTCCAACAGGGGCCATATTCGGCTTCACCAACATGCTGATCAAGACGCTCAAGGAGAGGCAGCCAAAGCGGATCGCTGTCGTGTTCGACGCGGCGGGACCGACCTTCCGGCACGAAGCGTACGCGGATTACAAGGCCAATCGCCCGCCCATGCCCGAGGATTTGAGCGTCCAGATCCCGAAGATCAGGGAGCTGGTCGATGCCTACAGGCTACCGTCCTTCGCTTCGCCCGGGTTCGAAGCCGACGACATCATCGCGACGCTCACGATCCAGGCTCAAAAAGAGGGATGGGATGTGGTGATCGTTTCCGGTGACAAGGACCTGATGCAGCTCGTGGGCAAAGGGGTGGAGATGTGGGACCCCCAGAGAGACGCAATCTATGACCCCGACGCTGTTAAAAAGAAATTCGGGGTATATCCCGAAGGATTGCTCGACCTTCTTGCCTTGATGGGTGACAGCTCCGACAACATACCCGGCGTGCCCGGAGTGGGCCAGAAAACCGCCGCGAGGCTCCTGGAGGAATATGGATCGCTCGATGGCGTCTATTCGGAGATCAGTCGGATCTCACAGAAAAAGCTGCGCGAAAATCTCGAGAGTAACCGTGACGCCGCGTTCCTCAGCCGCGATCTTGTTCGCCTCAATGACGACGTCCTGTTGGACAAGAAGCCTGAAGACCTCGTCATCGTGGAGCCGGATTCAGATAGATTACGGGAGATTTTCAAAGAGCTCGAATTCAAGCGGTACCTCGACGAGTTGCCGCCCGAGCGCTCACTCGATTTCTCGGGATATGAAACCGTCGTCACCATGCGCGACCTCGAGCCCTGGATCAAGAGCATCAAGAACGCGGGCAGGTTTGCGGTGGACCTCGAAACTACATCGGCGCAGCCCGTCCGCGCGGAGCTCGTGGGGATATCGATCTGCTGTGAAGACGGAAAAGCGGCCTACATACCCGTCGGACATATCAGCGGCGAACAATTGCCCAAGAAGGAGGTGCTGGAATCGCTCCGTCCGCTGTTGGAGGACGAACACATAGAAAAGATCGGCCAGAATATCAAGTATGATCTGATTGTCTTGAAGAAGGAAGGCGTGGAGATCCAAGGTATCAGGTGTGACACAATGCTCGCGTCTTACATCCTTGATCCGGCCCGCAGGGGTCATTCTCTGGATGCCCTGGCTCAAAGGTTCCTTTCACATACCATGATACCCATAAAGGAGCTGATCGGCTCCGGCAAGAGCCAGATTCTCTTTTCCCAGGTACCAATTCCCCAGGGCTCGGAGTATGCCTGTGAAGATGCCGACGTCACGTTCAGACTCGCCTCAATCCTCTGTCCAAGAGTCGAAGAGGAGGGGCTGGCAGACCTGTTTCAGAAAATAGAGCTTCCCCTGATCCCTGTGCTCGCGGAAATGGAGCTTGCGGGAGTACGCATCGACACCGCGTATTTGAAGGCGCTCTCCGACGAATTCGGGAAAATCCTCAGCACCACGGAGGCGGATATCTTCGACCTGGCAGGGGAACGGTTCAATATCAACTCTCCGAAACAGCTCGGTTTCATTCTCTTCGAACGCCTCGGCCTGAAACCGGTCAAGAAGACGAAGACAGGCCCCTCCACGTCGCTGGATGTCCTCGAGCAACTCGCGCTCGAGCACGACCTTCCACGGAAAATCCTTGAGTATCGATCCATATTCAAGCTCAAATCGACGTACGTGGATGCTCTGCCGGAACTTGTCAATCCCCGTACGGGGCGAATCCATACGTCGTACAATCAGGCGGTGGCCGCGACCGGCCGGCTTTCCTCCTCCGATCCCAATCTCCAGAACATCCCTATTCGCAGTCCGGAGGGTCGCAAGATTCGAGAGGCATTTGTGCCTGAGGATGGTTTTCTTTTCGTCTCCGCGGATTACTCGCAAATCGAATTGCGCATAATGGCACACCTATCGGGAGACAAGAGACTGAGAGAAGCGTTTGCGAGTGGAGAGGACATACACGCCATCACCGCGGCAAGCGTTTTCGGATCCACGCCCGCTCATGTGACTCCTGACTTGAGACGCAAGGCCAAAGCGATCAACTTTGGGATCATCTATGGCATGGGTCCGTTCAAGCTGGCCTCGCAGATCGGAGTCGGTATGAAGATGGCCAAGAGATATCTTGAGGAGTATTACACGACCTACTCGGGTGTGAAACAGTTCATGGACGAGTGGCCCAAACAGGCGGCAAAGGACGGGTTCGTCACCACGATACTGGGAAGGAAGCGCTATCTACCCGATCTCAACAGCACAAACAAGATCACCCAGCAGGCGGCACGGAGGGTCGCGATCAACACGACCATGCAGGGAAGCGCGGCCGACCTCATGAAACTGGCGATGATCGGAGTCCGGAACGCGATAGAAGCTCAAGGACTGCCTGCTAAAATGATTCTCCAGGTTCACGACGAGCTTATCCTTGAAGTCCGGGAAGATGCCGCGCAAGAAGCAGCGGCTTTGCTGAAGAGGGAAATGGAAGGCGTCTATCCTCTGTCCGTGCCGCTTGTCGTAGACTCAGCCATAGGAAAAAATTGGGAAGAGGCACATTAAATGAAAGCTCCTCTGGAAGCATGGATATTGACCATAGGGAACGAGATTGTCAACGGCGTGATTACCGATACCAACCGGGAAGCCATCTCGAGGGAACTTCGCTCCGTTGGCATTGCAACCAAGGGGATGTCGTCGGTCAGGGACGATCCCGCCCTCATCGCGGACGCTCTGAGGATTGCGATGGAACGCGCGGCCGTCACCGTCGCGTCCGGAGGTCTCGGCCCCACCGAAGATGACAAGACCGCGTCGTCAGTTGCCGCGTTTCTCGGAGTGCCCCTGAGATCCGATCCCGAACAGCTCAAGCGCATCGAGGA
>JARRRG010000207.1:0-4942 GCA_037380965.1 Deltaproteobacteria bacterium | reverse complement strand
GGCCGTGCGGACAACGCTCACCGGATCTGGCTGCTCTTGATCTTCAATGAGTGGTACAGCCAATTTCAGCCGGGATGAGCCAACCGCCGCGTGCATCCGGCTGAACAGCACCGAGCGGGCAGCACGGAAGAGACGAGGGGGGCCGCAGCTTCATCGGCATCCCTTTTGGTGCGGCTGATTCAGGAAGAAGTACTGGCCGAGGTACTTGACTCCGTGAAGAAATCTTCGCGCGTCTTCGCGACTTTCCAGCGCTGTTCGCATCTGGCGTAGGAGAGCTGCGGGCCTCAGGTAATAGGTCTTCCACGCATGATGGGTGAAGTCGTTAATCTGTTCCGCGGAGAGCCCGGGATAGTCGTACTTCGCGCTCAGATGGCCCGACGTGGTAATGCCGGTGTCGTCTCTCATGAACTCGTGCTCTTTGAGATACGTATTGAACGCGGTCCCCTCGTACGCCGACGCGATCGCGAACTGGACCGTGTCGGGTCTCAGATCGAGCGCGTATTCGAGCGTTTCCTGCATGGTGTGAATCGTCTCACCGGGCAGTCCGAAGACGAAACATCCATGCACTCTCAGCCCCACCTGGCGGCAATGCGCCATGAATTCCTTTGCCCGGACCGTGGTTATCCCCTTCAGGATATTCTTGAGGATCTCGTCGTTGCCCGACTCGAATCCCACCACGAGGTTTCTCACGCCCGCTTCTTTCATCCGTGAAAGAATATCGAGCGGCAGATCGTGACGGCTGCAACATGACCATGTAATGCCCCTGCCCTTCAGGGCATCGCAGAGCTCCAGCACCCGGTCCCGATCGCACGTGAAGGTATCGTCTTCGATCTGGATCTCTTTGATTTCCGGCATCGTCTGCTTGATCCAGAGCATCTCTTCGGCCACGTCGGCGATCGAGCGCTTCCGATAGCGGTGCCCGGTGAGGGTTTGGGGCCAGAGGCAGTACGTGCAATGGTGAGGACATCCCCGGCCCGAAAAGATCGAAATGTACGGATAGTTGAGGTATGGAATGCGGTAGCGCAGCAGGGGCAAATCTCTCCTGATAATGCGGGACGCCCAGGGGAGTGAGTCCAGGTCTTCGAGGCGTTCTCCGTCGGGGTTACTCACGATTCGGCCGCCGTCTTTCCATGTGAGGCCCGGGATGTCGGAAACCGGTCGGTCCGAGCAGAGCTCCCGCAAGGGCCCTTCCAACTCACCCCGTATCACCATATCCACACCGGGATCCGCGATCACTGTCTCGGCCGCGACCGTGCTGTACGGACCGGCAAATATCACTTTGCTCTTTTTCTTGACGTCCCGGAGCAGTCTCGCGGTCTCCTGGTCGTAGGCAACCGTTTCCTGATTCACGTAAAATACGTACAGTGCGTACTCGGGAACCTCGACAAGGAATTCCTCACGAGACATCCCTTCCACATTGCAATCCAATGCCCTGCCGCCGGGGACGGCCCCTGCAGCATAGCAGATCCACAGGGGAATCCAGTGGCTGGCTTCGCCGCCACCCGCGTTGTAGGTCGCCTGGAATCGGCCTCCGGCAGCGGAATCCATGCTCGGAATGTTCGGAGGTACAAGAACGAGAGCGCTTTTCATATGGCATATCTCAATTGTCTACGGTGGAGATCTCGCGATCGATCGCGCGTTCACTCGCACGTCATACCGTTCATGCCGCGACTCGCGATGCTGATCGGGGCAGGATTCAATTTACTTGATCTCCCCCCTCTCATCCGATGCATCATAACGGTTTCGATCCCGGGGAACAAGCTTCGACCTCGCGAATCGTTAGAATCGACCGTTTCCCCGGGCGTGATCCACCACGGCATCCCGTGAATGGAGAATCTTAGAACCCCGGCCGGCTCTAGCCCACCGCAAGACGCGCATGGTACACATCTCATCTGTAGAGCGACCCGCGCCACTGGATGCCTTTATCGCCCAGCACCGCGACAAATGTGCTCAAAGCCACCCAGAGGCTCACGGCAATGCCAAGCGGCGCGGTCAAGGCGTACGCCACATTCCCCTCCTGGTGATGGAGGAATACGCCAAACGGAACGATCACCGCGAGCATGGCGGCAGCGGAAAGGATAAAAAGAATATTCGAGGGCAGGGCCCCATTCCCCGTGACATAAAGAATCGCTGACAGGCTCATGAGGAGGAAAAGAATGGTGAGCGAGGTAAAGCTTGCAGTCAATCGGAGTAGTTTCCGCGGTTTTTTCCCGAAAGCGCCGTAGTACGTGCGCCTCCAGAATTGGCACACTTCCCCGACGCTCGCGAACTCCCGGGTCCGGACGAGGTCATTTCCCGTGGCCGCCATCAATGTGCGACCGTGCGCCTTGACGGCCGCGGCCAGTGCTATGTCTTCCGTAATTTCAGTCCGTAACGCCTTCCACGTGCCAACATCCTCATACGCGTTTCGCGTGACCATGATGAAGGGACCGGAAGCGAGAGCAACAGGGCTGCTTGGATCGTTCACCTCGACCAAGGGACAGAGATAGACGAGTCCGAGCGCCAGGTGAGGATAGATCGCATTTTCGCTGAACCCCCTGCGGGTGAATCCGGGAAAAAGAGAGAGCATATCGAGGTCGTTGGCGACAAAGAATGCCAGGGATCGCGAAATCGCGTGCGGAGCGAGCACCGTGTCACCGTCCGTGAAGAGAAGGATATTCCCTGAAGCTCTCCTTGTCCCCTCATAGAGGGCATGGGTTTTCCCGGTCCAGCCCGTGGGCAGCTCCTCGATCGACGTCAAGGTGATTCGCGAATCTTCCCGTGCCAAATTCTCGACGATTTCCCGTGTCCGGTCGGTACTCCGGTCGTCCACCACGACGAGATCGACAAACGGGCAGTCGGAAGACAATATTGACCGGACGGATTGCTCGATGTAGGCTTCCTCGTCTTTGCACGGGATCACTACCGTGACATGGTGTCGGGGATCACGCAGGATCGCTCCCCGAAGATCGTCCAAGCTGGGCTGACCCTTCAAAGTTCTGAACAAGAGCGCGCCCGCTCGGAGAAGCTCTCCGAGAACGATGACGGCGAACAACACACCCGCCCACGCGGCCCAATTCGGCACAATGGGGTTCCTTTACTCGATCTAATCGGGATTGAATGAACCGGCTCGCCCGTGCGATCAAAGCGCCCCGTCTCCACAAGGACTCCGGTTCCAACACGGGCCCGGTTTTCGGGTCGGGTACGCATACACTCATCAGTCGCGCATGGGTACGAGTCGTTCAGACATGGTACTTCAGGCGGCTTCGCCGGGTCTAGCTGCGACCGACCGTGACCGGACAGAGGCCGGGACGTGTTTACCGTTTGCGGAGCCCGAATCAGTACGGCCAATGAGCTCGTGGTGCTCCGACCCCAATGCGCGTTCGATATCATTGCCACCACATTCATTTGAAGTTAGTATGGCCGGATAAGATTCACAGCTGGAATCAACACGCCATCTTGAAGCCCGGCGCGCCTCGTTATGTGCACCACTCGGCGGTGGACTGCGCACGAGAGCTCCGGAGGAAGAGCATGCGGCCGCTATGAAAACACTCGATCTCATCAGGAGTGGAAGGTGAACCGCCGGTGTATTGTCTGCGGTTCCGTCGGCGCCGCCGTTGCATTCAGAAAGAACGGCTACGGCGTGTGGCGTTGTTCTCACTGCGGCTTCAAGTATGCGGATGCGCCGGCCGATAATGATTTTGTCCGGAATTTTTATACTGATGACTTTTTCGAAGGCGGCCACGACAAATTCGGGTACTCGGATTATGCAGGATCAAAGGAAAGTCTGTTACGTTCCTTCAGGAGGAAAATCAGCCTCATCGAAAAATGGATTCGACGCGGCAGGGTCCTTGATGTCGGTTGCGCGTCCGGTTATTTCCTCGAGTGTCTCGGACCCGGGTGGGATCCGTACGGCTGCGAGCCGAGTCGGTCGATGGCGGAGATTGCGAGACAGCGATTCGGGGACAGAATTTCAGTCGGGGAATTCGACAGGTACCAATCCGAGCATTCATTCGATCTGATCACCATGTGGGAC
This sequence comes from Deltaproteobacteria bacterium, assembly GCA_037380965.1. Taxonomy (GTDB): domain Bacteria; phylum Desulfobacterota; class Desulfomonilia; order Desulfomonilales; family Desulfomonilaceae; genus JARRRG01. Next base: position 927 of record JARRRG010000207.1, on the reverse strand, counting down.
ACCTTGGACCACTTTGTCGACCCGCGGTCTGCGGTCGAGAAGGTCCGCTCCCTCTTGGGCCGCCATGGTTTTCTCGCCATCAATCTTGGAGATTGCGGCAGCATGGTGGCAAGACTCCTCGGAATGCGATGGTATCACTTCATACCGCCGGCCCATCTCTCCTTCTTCGACCGCACTACCCTCTCGATGTTTCTCAAGAAGAACGGGTTCACCGTTCGGGAGACCGCGTATCTGGGCAAATATGTGGATCTCGCTGAGATCGTTCTCAACCTGAGTTTCATACTCCGGTCGGATCGGCTCAGGAAGCGGGCCGAGCGATTGTCCAAGGCGTCCTTCTGGAACCGGTATATCTATCTCAACCTCTTTGACGACATGACCGTGTTGGCCCAGAAAGCCGATTAAGAGTTCCGTAAATCATTTCAGTCCCGTCCGCGCGTGCCGCGGGCACATCACGGGGCTGCACGCTCTGCAAATCCCTCGGACAAATTGCGGAGGATCGTATCGATGAGGCCAAGGCATTCCTGCCTCGTGAGTATCGACGCGGACGCGGCCAGGCACAAATTGAGTCGTGAACGGTAGACATAAGCGATCAGATTCACGTGGGCCGTGCCCGCGGGCTTATAATTCAGCCCGTGCGCCTCGGTGATCTCGAGGTCTCCGGGATACACCAGGGAGGACTCGATCCCGGGCCGCCCGTCCTTCATCGCGGGCCAGAGGACCCCAAGGAATGATACTCCGACGGAATACCGCTGACTTTCGAGCATGAAATGCACCAGCCGCTGCCGTAGCCTGAACGGAAACACTCCTACCCCGCGAATCAAACGTGTGAGCTTCGCGTAGAATTGGATATCCTTCTGCCGTCGAAATTGGTTGATTCGGCCAATTGCAAGGGACCGGGCAAATTTCAGGCGGTCCCTTCTATTCTCA
>JARRRG010000206.1:0-7928 GCA_037380965.1 Deltaproteobacteria bacterium | reverse complement strand
GGGAGATGGATCGCTGGTGAGCGGAGTACTAACCGACGTACGGATTACCGAACATCAGGATCAGCGCTACGACGAGCGCATAAATGGTGAGAGACTCAATCATGGCCAAGCCGATGATCATGGTAGTCAGGATTCGACCGCCTGCTTCCGGGTTCCGAGAGGTGCCCTCGCAGGCCCCGCCGATAGCCGTTCCCATTCCGATGCCGCTTCCGATTGCTCCCAGGCCGATGGCGAGCCCCGCCCCGAGAACGGTGTACTGAATGATGCCTGCAGTAGCCGCGGCCGCGCCTTCCTCGGCGCCGAATGCAAGGCCGGCCAGCAGAGCATTAGCAATGATAACAAGTCCTGCCACAATAACCTTCTTCATGAGTTCAAAACCTCCTTGGTTCGTTTATCAGTGCGCCTCTTCCAGAGAGCCTACGATGTACATCATGGTCAGCATGACGAACACGAGAGTCTGAATGAAAGAGGTGAACACCTGCAACACCATCATTGGCAATGGCACCAGCCACGGTACGAGGAGGGTGAGGATGATAATCGCCATGTCCTCCCCCATGATGTTTCCGAAAAGCCGGATGCTCAGTGACAATATGCGGCTCAAATGCGCAATGATCTCAATAGGCAACATCAGCGGTATGAGCCATGGGACCGGCCCGAGAAAATGCTTCACATATTTGAAGCCGTGAGTCCGTATCCCGACGTAATGCGTCATGACAAAGGAAACGAGGGCCAGAGCCAGGGTCGTATTCCAGTTGTTCGTCGAAGACTGGAGATATGGAATGATACCTATGAGATTGCAGACCAGGATGTAGATAGCCAGCGTAGCTATGAGCATGAAATAGGGACGTCCCTTTTCCCCCATGGTTTCCACCAGGAGGTCTTCAAGCATTGAAATGGATACCTCCCAGAAATTCTGGTGACCTCGGGGCACCATTTCCAATCTCCGTTTGACCAGCAATGCCAGGACGATAAGGATGATCATCACAAGCCAGGTGTTGAGCACATTGTTCAAGTCCGTGTGGCTGATCTTCCAGGTTTCCCAGAATTTCTCCATGGAATGATAGAGCGGGCTTGAGACAAGGTCAGTCAACATCGGCGGATGTAACTGCGCGGCCATGGGCTAGACCTCCCGTGGTCTTCTATTCGCTACGTAGATCAACACGAGCATGACAAAGAGTCCTGCAGGCACAACCGACAAACCGGTCACCAGACCCACAGGATCCAATTTGAGAATCTTGATGAACGCATAGAGGCAGATGCCTATCGCAATCAGTCTCATGTAGAATCCGCCCACCAATGAGGCCGTCACTCGGCCCCGTTGGGGGAAATCCGTCTTCTTCAGTTTTCGGGCCGAAGCCCAGGCATTCGCAAGCACCAGCGCACCGCCGGCCGCGAAACCGGCGAGGAAGGGGGGAGACGCCGCGAGGAGAGCCACAAGCAGCCCGGCAGCGTACACTATCCCGGAAAGCATGAACCAAATGCTTGGAATCTTTTCGAACTTCATCTATCCTTCTTTTCCCGGTCGGACTGCAGCTCCTTCTGGACTGCCCTCCATATGTTTCGGGCCGCCGCGGCGGTCCCCAAAAGAAAGAATATGATGCTCAGGTAAGGGAAGGTGCCAAATTTACCGTCCAGCCAGTACCCGCAGAACGCTCCGATAAATATGGCCAGGACTATGGACGCGCCTAACTGCAGGGCATCACCCACAGCTCGCCAGGCTGTCTTCCATTGTTTCACGAAGACATGATGGTTACCAGAAAAAAGGCATCCCTGTCAAGGTTCTCTTTCAGCCCCGACAGAAAATTGGCAGAGGAGATTCGCATTGGCACCCTCTAACCCTCTACTCAGGCTTTAATCGGGATAGGCTGTCAGAAGTTGCTCGAAAAGGGAACACCGACATGAAGAATTTCACGTTCCACCTTGTCAGAAAAGGTTGCGAAGATGCTGGGAAGTGCTTAGTCTGTAATCAGCAAATAGTGTCCCGTTGAATAAGGGGGAAGAAAGATGATCAGCGAAAAAATTCAGGAAGCGTTCAACAAGCAGCTCAACGCGGAGCTCTACTCTTCTTACCTCTATCTCTCCATGTCAGCGTACTTCGAATCGATGAACCTCGAGGGTTTTGCCAATTGGATGCGCTGCCAGGCTCAGGAGGAGATTGTTCACGCGATGAAATTCTTCACCTATCTCAATGAACGGGGTGGCACCGCTACCATGGCGCCTATTGACGGCCCCCCGACAAAGTGGGATTCTCCCCTTCATGCGTTTGAGGAAGCCTACCGTCACGAGCAGAAGGTGACCGGCATGATCAACCATCTGGTGGACCTTGGCAGAGAGGAGAGCGATCACGCGTCCTCCGCGTTTCTTCAGTGGTTCGTAACCGAACAGGTTGAAGAAGAGGCGTCCGCGGACCAGGTGGTCCAGAAGATTAAGCTTGCCGGAGACCGGGGAGGCGGATTGTTCATGGTGGATCGCGAATTGGCCGCGAGGATGTTCACCATGCCTACCGCGCAGGGAGAAGAGTGATCCGGCCGTTTGAGTGTAGGCGACCTCTCAAAGGGAGCCCGAGGAAAATAGGATAAGGAGGAGCATGATGGTGGAGGACATTGATCGATCACTGCACATGCTGGCAACCGCTTTGGAAAAGGAGGAGAAAGGACGGGATTTTTACGAGAAGGCGGCTTCCACGTGCGCGAACGAGCTCGGCAGAGATATATTCAAAGTTTTGACGATCGAGGAAGGCATTCATATAAAGCGAGTCAAAGAAATCTACGATTCGCTCAAAGGCGCAAAATCCTGGACCGGCGACTGGAAGAAATACAAGCTCCCAAATGAGAATTTGCAGGAGTTATTCAGAGAGCGGATGGCCAAGCTGGGTCCAAAAGTCAATGCCGAGACCAGCGATCTCGAGGCCGTGGATATAGGACTGGGGTTCGAGCCCAGTCGTGGCTGGCGGAATTGGAGCGCCACGTACTGGACGGAGCCTGATCAGCGACCCTTGAAATGCGACCGCGAGAAGTGGGATGACCGGTACGCGAGGCAGGAGCGCGGTCTGCGAAGGGTTGACCCATTCCTGGAAGGACACCGCCATCTTTTGACATCGGGCATGGCTCTGGATCTCGCTGCGGGATATGGAGGAAATGCCCTTTTTGCGGCCGCGCTCGGGTACACAGTGCACGCGGTGGACATCAGCTTCAGGGCCTTGTCTGTGCTCAAGGCCGAGGCTGAGAGGCAGAGACGCGATCTTCAATGCATCGTCGCGGACCTCGACTATTTTCCCCTCCCAAAAGGCCACTATGACCTGGCCATGGTCTTCTATTTCTATGACACCGCTCTCATGGCCTCTATCAGCGATTCCTTGAGACAGGGGGGACTCCTTTTTTACGCCACGTACAATCACCGGCACCGGAGTCTCAAACCCGATTTTTGCCCGGATTACCTTGTTCCGCCCGGTGGGTTGACAGGCTTTTTCCCTGAATTGAGTACCCTGGTTGATGAACCTGAAGCGGGTCGAGACCGAAATATTTCCCGCTTGATCGCACGCAAGCCTTGACATCGATGCGCCACAAGGAACCGTGAGGCCCATATGATACATCTCGTCGATGGAGTCAAGATTGCCATTGACGCGTTGCTGGTCAACGTAATGCGGTCTCTGCTTACCATGCTTGGCATAGTCATCGGCGTCGCGGCGGTCATTGTGATGGTTGCCATAGGAGCGGGCGCGAGGGAGCTGATAGGCACCCAGATCCGTTCCATCGGCAGCAATCTGATCCTGGTTGTTCCGGGTGCGAGTACCCAGAGCGGTGCGAGGATGGGCGCGTCTTCGGTCCACACGCTGACCCTGGACGACGCGGAGGCAATTGAGCGAGAATGCCCCGCAGTTAAGCTCACTGCCCCACTCTGGGGGCAGATCGCCCAGGTGGTCTACGGAAATCGGAACTGGAGAACGCGGGTAACCGGCACCACGACGGCATACTTCTCTGTTCGGGAATGGAGGCTAGAGTACGGTCGGGTATTCACGTCTGAAGAGGAACGCCGGGCGGCCAAGGTCTGCGTGGTAGGCAAAACGGTTATTGATAATCTCATTGGTGATGCCTATCCGGTTGGTAAGATCATACGAATCCAGAACGTGCCGTTCAAGATTATCGGCGTGATGGAATCAAAGGGCCAGTCACCCCGCGGAGAAGACCAGGATGATGCCGTCTACGTTCCCCTCAGGACCGCGCAAAACCGACTGTTCGGGAGTCCGTTCCGGGGTGAGGTGCGCGCCATTCTTGTCCAGTCCAAGACCATCCCCCTCATCCCAGAGGCCGAACGGCAGATAGACGAGCTGCTCACCCGTCGTCACAGGATCAGCCGCGTTCAGGAGAAAGATTTCACGGTGCGCAACCTGACCGAGATCCTGAACACAGCCCGGAAGAGCCTCAACGTCATGACCATTCTGCTCGGCTCTATTGCCGGTATTTCTCTTGTGGTAGGAGGCATCGGAATCATGAACATCATGCTCGTCTCTGTTACCGAGCGGACAAGAGAGATAGGAATACGGATGGCGGTGGGGGCTCGCAGCATCGACATCCTCTCCCAATTCCTCATCGAAGCGGTGGTACTCTCCCTGGTTGGGGGGTTCATCGGCCTCGGCCTTGGCATCGGAGCCGCGTACGTCTTCGCCAACGTGAGCGGATGGCCGGTGCTGATAAGCCTCTGGGCAATCGGGGTGGCACTCCTTTTTTCCGCTTCCGTAGGAGTCTTCTTCGGCTTCTATCCAGCATTTAAGGCCTCGAGGCTCCAGCCGATCGAGGCGCTGAGGTACGATTGACGTGACACAAGAGAGAGCTCCGATGCCCCGAGCATCTTTCTGACAGTGCACAGCGCCGGGGACCCCTTGCCGTCGTGAGGGGTTTGGGGTAAGAAGACCACGAGTCGAAAGAAAAATATCCAAGAAAAGGAGTCGTTAGACAAGGAGCTCCGAGCGGCGCATAGGGTGAATACGGAATCTCGTCACGCATCCGACGCGCTGTGAGCACGCGGGGCGACCATGACCCCCTGTTCTTCCTTTTGGCTGAAAGATCTGCTATGTAGCTCTTGAAGCCCTTGGTCTGAGCGAAGCCCCGCGGACCCGAGTGCGCGGGAGGACCGCCTTGAGCAACGAGCCCCGATCGGATGGACCAGATGCAGATATTAGGAATTTCCGCATTCTATCATGACAGTGCAGCATGCCTCGTCAGGGACGGCGAAATTATCGCGGCTGCCCAACAGGAGCGTTTTTCGCGGGTGAAGCATGACCACCGGTTCCCCGACGATGCGATAGACTATTGCTTGAAGGAAGGGAAGGTCTCCCCGCATGAACTTGATTACGTGGTGTTTTATGACAAGCCCTTCATAAAATTTGAAAGACTGCTCGAGACATACCTCTCGTTCACGCCCCGGGGGCTGCCCTCATTTCTGCTTGCCATGCCCTTATGGCTCAAGCAGAAGCTTCACATGCCCAAGCTCATCAAGAAGAGCATCGGCTATGAGGGCAAAATCCTCTTTCCCGAGCATCATGAGTCTCATGCAGCGAGTGCGTTTTTCCCGTCGCCATTCCGAAGGGCCGCATTCCTCACCATGGACGGGGTGGGAGAATGGACCACTACGAGCTGGGGCGTGGGTGAGGGAAATAAGGTCAGGATTGATTACGAGATCAAGTTTCCCCATTCACTCGGCCTGCTCTATTCGGCGTTCACCTATTTCACGGGATTCAAGGTCAACTCGGGAGAGTACAAGCTCATGGGATTGGCTCCCTATGGAGAGCCGAAGTATGTGGACATGATCCGGAAGGAGATTATCGACATCAAAGAGGATGGCTCCTTCAAATTGAATATGGATCAGTTTACGTACCCCTACGGCCTTACCATGACGGGCAGGGCATTTGAGAAAATGTTCGGAGGCCCGCCGCGCAAGCCCGAGAGTGCCGTGACGCAAAGGGAGATGGACCTTGCCCGCTCGATTCAGGTGGTGACCGAAGAGGTGATGCTCCGGACGGCCCGGCACATCCGCAAGGTCACGGGAGAAAAGTACCTGTGCCTCGCCGGTGGAGTTGCGCTCAATTGCGTGGGCAACGGACGGATACTCCGTGAGGGACCGTTCGAGGAAATCTGGATCCAGCCCGCGGCCGGAGACGCGGGGGGAGCCCTGGGAGCAGCCCTCTTTGCGTGGTACCAGTTGCTGAACAATGAGAGGGTCGCTGACGATTCCCGGGACTTTCAATCGGGCTCCTATCTCGGACCCGACTTCTCTGAAGCGGAGATTAAGGAATTCCTGGACTCGCACGGATACCCATACGAGTATTTGCGCGATGGTTCCGTGCCGACCGCGGTGGCCGACATCATCTGCCAGGGAAAAGTGGTGGGATGGTTCCAGGGAAGGATGGAATTCGGGCCCCGCGCCCTGGGGTCCAGGTCCATCATCGGTGATGCGCGCAATCCAAAGATGCAGTCGCAGATGAATCTGAAGATCAAGTACAGGGAGAGCTTCAGGCCCTTTGCACCCTCGGTCCTGATGGAGGAGGTGGACGGCTATTTTGGATTGGACCGTCCTTCCCCGTACATGCTCCTCGTCGCGTACGTGCGCGACGAGAGGCGACGCAACATGACGGAGGCCGAACAGAAGCTCTGGGGAATCGACCAGCTCAATGTGGTCCGTTCGGAGATTCCCGCGATCACCCATGTCGATTATTCAGCCCGTATTCAAACGGTTCACAAGGAAACGAATCCGCTGTACCACGAGATGATCGAGGCATTTCGGGAGAAGACCGGCTGCCCCGTTATTGTGAACACCTCATTTAATGTACGGGGCGAGCCCATTGTTATGAGCCCGGAACATGCGTATCTCTGCTTCATGCGCACTGAAATGGATTATCTGGTGCTCGGTCCGTTTCTCCTGGACAAAAAGAAGCAGCCGCCGTTGAAGGGAGATACCGACTGGCGGAAGGAATTCGCCCTTGATTGATCGTGGGGAAAACAACTGGACTCCCCATTCGAGGGAAAGACATGATAACGCCCGTGAGTCCCAAGGGGCGGCACATCTCTATGGTAACGGTCCTCAGTCGGGGCAGGGTGGGGAACGGACCCGGAGAGGACTGGTTGAGAAGCTGGCGCCATGAACCCGATAGCTGACATTAGAGACGAGATTACGACAATTTACCGAAAGCCCACCTCCAGGGATTTGAACATCCTGGCACTGCTGTTTCTTGTACTGCCGGGTCTTATCGGGACGTACATGCTCTGGTGGAAGGGATCTGACTCGGGATACTACTGGATAGGGGCAGGAATTATCCTGTGCCTGACGAGACTGAACACCCGCCTGTTCGTCCAGATTCACCGCGTGTGGATCGGGTTCTCGGTCACGATCGGCTACTTCGTGTCCAGGGTCCTGTTGACCATAATCTTTTTTATTGTCATTGTGCCCACAGGTTTGTTAATGCGTCTGTTGGGGAAAGATCCCATGGACCGGAAGCTGAGTCCGGACGTGCCCTCCTATTGGATCAAGAAGGAGGATCACCAGGAGGCCAGCATCGATCGGTACGAAAAGCAATTTTGACCGAGACCCTGAATTCTGGATGACGAGGAGGAAACTTTCATGTCCCTGGTAAGAGAATTCTGGGACTTCATGAAGGTTCGAAAAAAGTTTTGGTTGGCGCCCATCATCATTGTGCTGGTGATTCTGTCGGCCTTCATCATCCTGGCAGCCAGCTCGCCCGTGGCCGCGCCCTTCATCTACACGCTCTTTTAAGAGAAGGGCCGTGACACATGCGGCGAGGGCTGGCGCAAACATAAGCCCAATGACGCTTGATGAGGATGTGTGGGGCGGCATTGTGAGTTGGGCGCGTCTTCGCCGCTGAACCTTTCCCTTCCCGGACATTTCCCACGATCAAGTTGATGTGGGCAGGGCTG
>JARRRG010000205.1:0-11440 GCA_037380965.1 Deltaproteobacteria bacterium | reverse complement strand
AATGGGCAACCGATTCAATAGTCTACTGCGCCACTACTAAAGGTACTCATAGTGCCGGGTTAAATTCCTACTCCCTTAGTATACTTCCCGTCCGGGTTCACGTCAACCGAAATAATGGCTCGCATACACCTGTCAGGGGGGATCTCCCTCCCATCGTACTCGATCTCACTCGAAGAGAGGCGAATGGCCTGAAAGAACGACCCTCTCCCCTGGTTCACATCGGTCTCCCAATTGCCGGGACCCTTGGGCGGCTTGCTTCCACCGAGGCAGGCGGGTACCGCAAGCGAGGACTTCCATCGCCGCCACAGGCAGAGCAGGCCGAGGTTCCCGGAATCCCGGCGGACCACCATCTCCTGAAGTCAACGGCCCGGAGAAAGCCCTTCAGTTTTGCCTCAGAGCATTGCCGCCTCATACCAACGTGCTCTGCAGATTTGCTCCTTGGCGGCACTGAGGATTCCCTCGCCCGCGAGGGTGTCCATGCTTTCCGGCTGGCGGACATAGTTCGCAAATCGTAACGTGTACGTGTGCTTTGATCCCAAGAGCATGGTCAGACAATCAAACGCGCGGTTTCTCCAGACCTGAAAGGCTCTGGGGTCAAAATCGCTTTCGAGCACGTTCCAGCCGGCCTCGATCAGATCGTCGATCCGCTTTTCCGCTACCATGAGTGACCTCCTGTTCACCAGGCGGGTTGCCGTGAAACCCGCAATAGATCGCGCGATACCTTCACCGGTGGAGTGAGCCGATGGTTTGTCCGGGCAACGGTTGGTCCACGTTCGGATGTCCCGCGGGGCAACCGGCCGTCCAATCCGGTTCGGCCTGCTATCGCTTTCCGGGGTAAGGTTTCAGATCAGGAGGATGACCGTTCCGAGGGAAGTATGTATGGGGTCGAATGCGGAGGGGTTCCTCAGACGATAGATGCGAGGATGAATCGGTTTGAACTGGAGTATGGTCGGCGAGGTAAATGCTCGTTCATCTAACGAAATTTCCCATATAGACTGCTGCCCGAGCACCGCGAGAATACTCGGGGCTCGCCCTTTGCAGCTCCCTGTCGTGCATGTACCCCGTTGATTATCCAGCGTGAGACAGGCCGGGCCGCGTGAGCCTGACCATCGCGCAGGAGACGGGGAACCTTCCGTGGAAATTTGCGTTCCACAGGGTAGATTTTGCAGGCTGGCCGAGGTCTGCGACACACAGCAATCTCCGGCTCCCGCGATGCTTACCAGAGGTTGCAGGAAGAGCAGTGAAAGCACGATGAGCGTTATCTCTTTTCGCATGTGCAGGGTTTTCACGTTGTCAACCTGGATCAGCCCAACTCTATTTCAGTCTAATGATCCCAGATAGTTCAGCAACTATCTTTATTTCCCAGTTTAACTGCTTGTCACCCAATGTCAAGAGTTTTTCTTGATATTTTTTATCATGCTATTGGAAGGGAACGGGCGCTGCTTCTTTACAGTCTAGCTAAAGTTAAGGCGCGGGCCGAGGATGCACGTTGTGGGCCGCGTTCGGGCGATTGGCCGTAACCGCGGATCGAGTGTGCGCCACAGGTATCGCGTTCGGTCGGTTCGTGAGCGCCTCGGGTCAATGGCAGGGGGCGTGAACTTTTTTGAAGGGAAAGTGTCCTCCCCGGCATGGGAAAAAGCGAATCGATATGCTCGACAGAGCACCGCGGCTGTCGGTCCCGTTGACTTGGTGCAGACAATTCCTATATCTACTTAATGTAGCTCCAGAGAGTTTGCACGCCCATGAACCGCGGGTCGTGCCCGGACGGCGTCGGGCCGGATGAGCACGGAACCGCATCATCACTCATTTTTTTCGGGAGACCATGATGATCCAGACAACACGGCTACGATCGGTGGTGCGATTTGTACCGCTACTCGTGATACTCTTGACCATTCCTTTGAGTGCGAAAGCTATGGAGGGAAAATTGACTCGATTCGAACTGCCAAATGGTCTCAAAGTTATCATTCACGAAGACCATGCTCGTAAAGTCGCGGCCATCCAATATTGGGTAATGGTGGGCAGTGCTAATGAAGAGCCATCAGAGCGCGGCATCAGTCACCTCATCGAGCACATGGCCTTCAAGGGCACCAAGACTCGGGGAGTAGGAAAAATCGCCGGTGAGATAGAAGCTCTCGGCGGAGACATAAACGCCTATACCAGTTGGGACCAGACCGTCTTCTTCGTTACGGTCCCTTCCGCTGCGACAGCGAAGGGCCTCGACATACTCACGGACGCGGTGCTGAATCCCGTCATCGATCCTGGAGAGCTCGCGAAGGAGAAAGAGGTTGTCATCGAAGAGATTCTCGAGGGAGAAGAGCGGCCGGAACGGAAGGCATCAAAGTTGCTCTTCAAGACAGCGTACACGCGCAGTCCGTACCGATTTCCCATCATCGGGTACAAGAAAACCGTGGAAAAGCTTACCAGGGACGACATACTGGCCTTTCGGAAGAAATGGTATGTACCCGAAAACATGTTTGTCTTGATTGTGGGAGACGTGCATCCGGGGAAGCTCAAGACCGAGATCGAGCGATTGACTGCCGGGTTCAAGCCGAAGGGCTTCTTCCGGCCGCCCGAGCCCACGGAGCCGGTGCAGAAGAAACTCCGAAGCGCGGTCCTGAGAGATGCCAACGCTCGAGAGACCCGTTTGAGCATTGCCTTTCACATACCGTCACTGGCCGGGTTCGACGTCAATGCGCTTGACCTCGCGGCAGACATTCTCGGTTCGAGGGAGAGCTCGAGGCTCATCAGGGTGGTGAAGAAAGAAAAGGGCCTGGTCAATTCGATCTACGCGAATTCATTGACCCCCAAGAGGCCGGGCCTGTTCGTGATCGGAGCCACGCTGCAGGGCAAGAACCTCGAGGCTGCCACCAAGGCCGTCATGAAAGAGGTGACTCGCCTGAGGGACACCCCCCCTTCGCGCCAGGAGCTCGATCGGGCCAAGACGAATATTGAATCCGAACACGTTTACTCTCTGGAAACCGTTGCCGGGACGGCCCGCAGCCTCGGCAGCTTTCAGGCGGATCTCGGGGACGCGCTCTACGAGAAGAAGTACCTCGAGCTGAACGCCGCGGTGAAAGCGCCGGAAGTCTCGAAGGCGGTCGGCAAGTATCTGGGCGCGCCAAATGTCACCGTGACGGTGCTGGTTCCCGAGGGGGAGGTACCGAATTTCCATATTGAGAAACTCGCCCGGATCATCGAGTCTTCCGCAAAGGTGAAAACCGCGGCCCTCAGCGAGACTTCGTCGGCCCGCGTTCTCACCCGAACCCTTTCCAACGGAATTCGCGTGGTACTGATGCCGGACGATTCCAATCCGTTGCTCTCCTTTAAGATAGCCTGCCTGGGGGGAAAACGATTCGAAACGAAGGAAACCGAGGGGATCATGAACTTCATCGCCCATATGGTGACCAAGGGCGCGGGCAAGATGAGTGAAGTGGAGATTTCTCGCGAAATTGAGGATATGGGCGGCAGGTTGAACGGATTCTCGGGGTACGATTCCTTCGGTATTTCGACGACGTTCTTCAGCCGCCACATGGACAAGGGCCTCAAACTCCTGGCCAAGGTGTACTCCGATCCTACGTTCCCCCAAGACAAGCTGGACAGGGAGCGGACCCTGATTATCAATCGTATCAAGACCGAGCCGGATCGCCCGGTGCGGTACGCGATCAAGGTCCTGAACGAAGTTCTCTACCCCCGGCATCCGTACGGATTCGACAAGGAGGGAACCATTGCCACCGTCTCCGGATTCACCCGTGACGACCTGCGAGAAACCTACCAACGTTTTGCGGTCCCTTCCAACACCGTCATAACGGGGGTGGGGGATATGGATGCCGCGAACGTCATGGAACGGATCGCGGATGTCTTCGGAACGATCCCGGCAAAGAAATTTGATGCCCCGATCGTGCCCAAGGAAGAGCCGCTGAAGAAGGTGAGAGAGAAAGTGATGCGGATCCCCCGGGCCAAGGCGCATCTGATGATCGGTTTCCGGGGCACGACGCTCTCCGACTCTGAGCGCTATCCGCTGGAAGTGCTCAACAATGTGCTGGCCGGGCAAGGAGGTCGCCTCTTTCTGCAGCTTCGGGACAAGGAGTCTCTCGGCTATGTTGTGGCCTCATTCGAGCGGTCCCGATTGGATCCGGGTATGTTCGCGTTTTATGTGGCCTGCGAAGCATCCAAGGTGGACCAGGCAATCAAAAGTCTCATGCGGGAGATAAATCGTGTGCGCTCCGCTCCGGTGACAGAGCAAGAACTGGAACGATCGAAGAATAATCTCATCGGCACGCATCAGATCAACCTGCAGAGCTCCTGGTCAAGGGCGGAGAATACCGCATTGAATACGCTGTACGGACTGGGGTATGATTACGATGCCAAGCATCTCAAACGGATATCCGAAGTTACCGCTGACGGCGTTCTAAAGGCCGCGCGCAAATTTCTTGATCCGAAGCATTGCGTTGTCGTTAAAATTCTGCCGGAGCAGAAGTAACACGGAGGAGGACAGGTCGCTGACACGTTCGTTTCTCAGGTCGTTGACGCAAGGGGGGCGAAAAGCCTGTGGAGGTTCCGCTTGAGCTCGGTGTTCGGTCCATTGAAGGGTTTGAAGCCGTCGCAGCGGACTCGAATCGAGCGGCTCGGCCTGAAGAGGATTCCGGCTGATCGGGTGGTTACCCAGGAGCTTTCACGCAGGGGGCCTTCGATTGATCCACAGCCATCTCAAGGACGAGCCTCTGAGCCAGGAGGATCTCACTGACCTTGCGCTGCTCAGACTCGATCTCATCGCGGCGATCGGCGCGGACAACGCGGGCTTGCCCACGTTGGTTCACCTAGCCCATCTGCTGCCCGACAATCCCTCGGGCCAGGTGTGGCAGATCCTCGATCCTGTTCCTCCCTCCCTGCTGGACCTCAATTTCACGTCATTCATCAGGTCGCTGGAAGATGAAATCGCACGGTCGGTTCGAGCCCGCTCCGTGCCTGGGGTCGCCGAGCGGGCGTACCTTGTGGGAAAGACAGCGGGGCCGGAATGGGAGATCGAGGAATCCCTTGGCGAGCGTGAGGAACTGGCGCGATCGTGCGGAGTCGAGGTGGTGGGAAAGACGTTTCAGCAGCGTGATTCAGTTGATCCTCGCTTCGTCGTGGGCCGGGGTAAGTTGAAGGAGATTGTGATCGAAGCGCTCCAGAAAGGTGCGGGTCTGATCGTCTTCGATACGGAGCTGAGTCCCCATCAGGTGAGGGCTGTCGGCGATTTTACCGAGTTGAAGGCGATCGATCGATCTCAGCTCATCCTGGACATCTTTGCCCAGAGGGCTCGCAGCCGGGAGGGAAAGATTCAGGTGGAGCTTGCCCAGTTGAAGTACGCGCTTCCAAGGCTTGGCGAAAAGGACGACGCTCTCTCCCGCCTCACCGGCGGCATTGGGGGAAGGGGACCGGGAGAGACGAAGCTCGAGATTGATCGACGGCGCATACACAGTCGCATCGGTTTCCTTGAGAAGCAGATCGACAAGCTGGGCAAGCAACGATCTCTTCGACGACGACTGCGCGCCAAGAAAGAGACTCCCATCATCTCGATCGTGGGGTACACGAATGCGGGAAAGTCCACCCTTCTCAACAATCTTACAAAATCGAGAATCCTGACCGAGGACAAACTCTTCGCGACCCTGGACCCCACCAGTCGAAGGCTGAGATTTCCCAGAGAGACGGAGGTCATTATCACCGACACGGTGGGCTTCCTCCAGGATCTTCCAGAGACGCTGGTAGCAGCCTTTTCCGCGACGCTCGACGAACTGAGTGACGCGGATCTCCTTCTCCACGTGATTGATATCTCCAACCCTGCGTTTGAAAAGCAGATGACCGCGGTGGAAACGCTGCTCGAGAAGCTCAATCTGAACCTGATCCCGCTCATACGCGTCTTCAACAAACAGGACCTTGTCGAGCAGGAGATGGCGGAGAACGTGTGCGCTCTGTACGACGGAATCGGTATCTCCGCGTTGAGCTCGAAGACGTTTGCCCCTTTGATCAAAAGGATGGAGAATGACATTCTCCGCGTCCTCTCCGTTCCCACCGACCCGGGCCCCGACGATCGCCTCGCGTCGCGGCCGGAAGTCTCGTGATGAGGCCTCGTGACGAGAAAGAAACCGGTCGGCTCATCGTGGCCGTCAGCCTCCTTGCCGCGATCGGCGTATCCCTCACGGTCCTTGCCTTCACCGGGCACGTGAAGGAGGGCTGGGAGAGACTCTGGGACTTGTTTCAGAGCAGAGAGCATATGCGGGCCTATGTGGAGAGCTGGGGCGCGATCGCGCCGGCCGCGTTCATAATGATTCAGGCCCTACAGGTTGTCATAGCCCCAATTCCAGGCGAGTTCAGCGGAGCGGTGGGCGGGTTCATTTTCGGGGCGTGGCCAAACGTGATATACTCTACCATTGGGCTCACCCTCGGGTCGATCATTGCCTTTCTGGCGGCCCGCATAATCGGGCTGCCGCTCGTACATTTGGTGGTGAGCCGGGAGACCCTGGAACGGTTCCGTTTTTTGTCCGAGCGCCGCGGGACCGTGCTTGCCTTTATTTTGTATCTTTTTCCGGGATTTCCCAAGGATATACTCTGCTACGTGCTCGGTGTAAGCCCGATGCGGTTTCTCAATTTCCTCGGGGCCTGCGCTCTTGGCCGTATCCCCGGGACCGTGATGCTGAGCTTCACCGGCTCCGCACTCTATGATGAAAATTGGTCGTTACTGGCGGTAGTGACAGGGGTCTGTGTGCTGGCGCTTGTCATCTTCTTCGTTTTTAGACAAAGGATAGAGATCTGGATAAAGAAATCCGGGGAAAGAACCCCCTGAAGCCCGGCCTCAGAACAGCAATTGGAATGAGCCGGCCCCGGGGCAGGCAAGTATTCTAATACGAAAGAGGCCTCGACAATGATCAGCCCATGGTGCAGGCTTCGCTGCCTGTTCCTGGATCGCAGCAGATAAGGTCCGCTCGTTCTCGGCAGGAGGAGCAATGCGGGAGCCGGATTCGCGGAAAGACAAGGTGGACGCGCAATACAATAAGCGCTTTCTCAAGTTCATCAGAATGTTCGCCTCAATCGAAACAAACCCTAAGCTCTTCCCCAGGGAATGCCGGACGTGCGGCCGGAAGTTCACAAGCCTCTCCAAATACCTCCGAAATACCCTGGTCAAAGGACATGGGCTGGAAGATTGCTCTGACGTCATGGACGGTCCATTCACCATGATGTACCGTCACTGCAGTTGCGGAAACACGCTGGTTCTCTCGTTGACCGCGGAGACACTGCCTATGCTGGACGGTTTCTGGGGAATGCTCAAAGAAGAAGCCCAAAAGACCGGAAAACCGTTTCTTACCGTCGTACGTGAATTCAGCGATCAGTGTGACAATTTCATCATCAGCAACCATTCTCGGCCATCCGACTCGGACTGATGCCACGCTCGCGCCGCAGGCAGCCCGCTTGACGCCTCTCTGCCTCCCCTAGGGGAGTGTTCCTCCCGTCTCTCACCCAAAAGATCCGCGTCGCGGTTTCCTCATTACCTCGGTACCGCGGGCGAAACAACACGCATGCTCCGGGCGTATGGAGTCCTCAGAGAGGATGTGATAAGAGTTGGCAATCGGTATCGAGGATTCAGCCAAACGGCTTTTCCCCTAGAAAGATCCTGTGACATGGGCTCTGAGAATGACATTCTTATCGTGTACCATTCCCAATCGGGAAACACGGAACGACTTTCAGCCGCGGTGGAGGAGGGAGCGAGCCGTGTGCGAGGTGTCGGGGTCAGGCGGGCCCGCGCCGCACAGGTGACATGTCAGGACCTCCGGGACTCGCGCTGCCTGGTGATCTGCAGCCCGGAATATTTCGGGTACATGGCCGGCGCGATAAAGGACCTGTTCGACCGGACCTATGAAGAAGTGCGGGATGAGATGGTCGGCAGGTCTTACACGGTCGTTATCTCCGCGGGAAATGACGGAACCGGTGCATTGAACGGCATTGAGCGGATCATCAGAGGGTACAAGCTCCGGCAGGTACAGGAACCGATCATTTCTCGGGGAGAGCTCTCCCGTGTAATGATCGAGAAATGCATCAATCTCGGACAGACATTGGCCGCGGGAGTGGAGCTGGGGATCTACTAGTTTGAATTCTCTCCCACTGACCCTCGAGAATGAGGAGAGCCGTTCGAGCAGGGAAATGACAAGGGTGAAGAGACTTGTCGGAACGATGCGGTCCGCCTCCACCGAAGCGGGCGCTTCGGCAGGCAACTGCGCGCGGGGGGCCGCGGTCCGATATACAGTGCCGCCGACGCGGCGGCTTTCACCAGGCACGGTATGATGATAGAGAACATCGTCTTCGACCTGGGAAATGTACTGGTCCCCGTGAACCGCGAAATTGCCTATGTCAGGCTCCGGCCGTACCTGCCCGCTGAAATGAGCCGGTTACTCGAGAAGGATAGGGAGCGTTTCGAAGAGCTCTTCGAAGGGCCCGCGACTGAACTGGAAACGGGCATCATAGACTTTCACCAGTTCAGACTGTTGATGCAACCCGTTCTGGGAATCGAGCTGGACGAGGATGAATTTCAGCGGATCTGGTGCGACATGTTCACCGTGGACGAAGAAATGGTCGCGCTCGGCGAATTCCTGTCGGGGTTCTACAACACCTGGCTCGCTTCCAACACCAGCCTGGTTCACTATGCCTGGATTTTGGAACGCTTCCCCCGGGTGGCGTTCTATAGAGCGGCAGCCCTTTCCTATGAGCTCGGCGCAATGAAGCCCGCCGCCGCCTATTATGAAAGAGCGATCGACCGGCTGGGGATCGAGCCGGCCTGTTCCGTTTTTATCGACGATATCGAGGAAAATGTCGCGGGCGCGATTCGTGCGGGAATGCACGGCATCGTGTTCAAGAACCGGCAGCAGCTTCTCGGAGAGCTGCAGGGCCGTGGAATCACCATACCTGACAAAGGAGTTTGCACGGATTGAAATCGACTGCAGACGGAATGAGAGGATTCAGGTTTTCCTCAGTGGCCGCGGGCATCAAAGCGGCTGAGGTTGACAGGCCCGATTTCGGCCTCGTCGCGGCTGATGTTCCGGCTGTCGCGGCAGGAGTGACCACCACCAACCTCGTGTGTGCCGCTCCCGCGGCGATCACCCGAGAACGACTCGCGAGCGGTCTCTGTCAGGCGGTGCTCGCCAATTCAGGGAATGCGAATGCCTACACCGGTGAGATCGGGAGAAGAGATGCGGTCGAGCTCATTGCAGAGGCGGCCGGAAGCCTGGGAATAGACCCGGAGCTCGTCATTCCTCTTTCGACGGGTGTGATCGGGGTCCCCTTGCCCATGACGCGAATGAGCTCACGGATTCCCGATCTCGTGAGCGGTTTGAATGAGACGCGCTTCATGGACTTTGCACGGTCCATTATGACGACCGACACCCGACCGAAGACCGTGCTGCTCGAAGGCGAGCTCTCCCACGGCCCGATTCGGATGCTGGGCGTTGCCAAGGGATCGGGAATGATCGCACCGAAGATGGCAACTATGCTCGCGGTGGTTCTCGTTGACCTGCGGGTCGAGTCTGCCTTCCTCAGAGAGTGCCTCCTCGATGCGAACAGCACGACCTTTGATTGCATCACCGTAGATGGCGATACCAGCACGAACGACACCCTGATCGTCATGGCCGGCGGGGGCAGGCAGATAGAACGACATTCTCGCAGATGCTCACCCGGGCGTGTGCCGACCTGGCCCGCCAGATCGTGCTCGACGGGGAAGGCGCAACCAAGCTGGTCGAAATACGGGTCCTCGGGGGCCCAAACAAAGGGGACGCCACCCGGGTGGCCCGCACCATCGCCGAATCTCTCCTGGTGAAAACCGCGTTTGCCGGGGAAGATCCGAACTGGGGAAGAATCATCGCGGCCGCGGGACGTGCGGGCGTGGATTTCAATCCGGATCGCGTGGACCTCTCCATCGGTACGGTCTCTGTGGTGAGGGAGGGCGAGCTGGTCTCAGGTGATTGGGAGCGTAGGGCCGCCCAGATCATGAAGCAGCGGGAGTTCTCAATCGTTTTGAATCTCAGGGCCGGAAGCGCGGAGGCGGCCTTTCTCACCTCGGACTTGTCCGAGGAATACGTTCGCATCAACGCGGACTACCGAACCTGACCCAGCACGGCTCGCAGCGCACGGGCATGAATCCCGCGTCAATCGATGCACGCCCCTGACAGTGTGTGCTCTTTACGACACGGCATGCCTTCGCACGGAACGGGTTCAAGGGGAAGTGAGCCGTTCAACCGTGTCGCGGAATCAAGGGTGGGCTTGGAGGGGAACGGTGCGGGCCACCGTAGGACCGCGGCGACCAATCTAATTGAGTCGCGAGATCCGCTGCCGCTTGTGTGGCCGGGAAGGGGGAGCCTTCTTTCTGTGAACCACATGGACAATCTGGTCGCCGGCTTGGTCCGTAGGCGTGCGATACAGTAATTTCGCCAGACGCATCCTCTTGCCAAGCGGTAATCGCAGGGAATAGAAATGCGGCCTGCCGGGCGTCATCCCCCTGATAAGACCGGGATTGATTTCAGCGAGTTGTTCGGTGGGGACATCCACGAGCTCCGCCAACGTGTCGAGGGAATAGGTGCCCCTCACGGTCATGATCTCATTCTTCGGGCCGCGGTACCGCCTGAGCCGCAGGGGTGAAAACCCATATTTCCTCGGGTTCATGGCAATCTGGGCCATGGCCTGGAACCTGGGCCAAAATTCCCGTGTCTCCCTTTTGAGTCGCCGGCTAGAGCAGATTTCCTCATATTCGTTCGCGTCTTCCTGACACAACACTTTATTGAGCTTGTTCTCTCCCGAATTGTACGCGCTGAGGGCCAGTCTCCAGCACCCGAACATTCCGTACAGATCCTTCAGGTAGAGCATGGCGGCCTTCGTGGATTTCTCCGGATCCAGCCGTTCGTCAACCCAGGAGTCTACCCGCAGCCCGTAATTGCGCGCGGTCGCGGGCATGAACTGCCACATGCCCAGCGCATTCGCGGGGGATCTCGCCTCGGGGTTGGCCCCGGATTCGAGCATGAAAAGGTATCCGATCTCTTCGGGCAGACCGTTCTCTTTGGCAATCGCCTTGACCATGGGAAGGTACCGCTCGGCCCTGGCCAGATAGCGTTTCATGGTCTCACGCCGTTTATACGCGTACTCGCGCACGAATCCGCGTACTCTGGGGCCGTTCTTGTCCATGGGGAGAGAGGGATAACTGGCAAGTCTACGCGCGGCGGACCCCTTCGCAAGCTTGCTCCCTGAGTGGGAAACCGACTTCGGGCCTGACGATGCGTCGTGGGGGTCTTTCTTGAGCAGGGCGAACTTCGATCCGCAGCCGCCCATCATGAACAGGCCAACCAGTGGCTATGCTCACAAGATTTCTCGCTACGCTCGAAATGACAAATGAACGCGGAAAAGGGATTACGACACAGCCTCTGGG
>JARRRG010000204.1:0-5007 GCA_037380965.1 Deltaproteobacteria bacterium | reverse complement strand
GTCACGAAATTGTTGTATTGCCCCAGTCAGCCCATACGGAGGATGAGGAGGAGTACGCGGTGGCCTTTGCCGTACCGGCCGACGCGGAGGGGATCACGTACGTTTGCCAGTACTCGCCCTATTCGGCAGAAAGAGATCAGGCAGACGACATTTACGAACTGGGAAATCCCGTGTTCGGCCAACGCGAGACTTCTATGGTGATATTCGACAATGTATTCGTGCCATGGGAGAGGGTTTTCCATTGCGAAGAGGCTCCGTACTCGGTGAAGTTTGTTACCCGCTTCGCCAAGACTCACCGCATGACCTGTGGCGGCACGTGCAAGGTCGGCTTCATGAATCAGATCATCGGGGCATGTAAGCTGATACAGGAATATAAGGGCCTGCAGAAGACCCCCCACATCAACGAACAGATAACCGAGATGGTCGTGCTCAGGGAGACGGGACGGGCCTGCGGCCTCGCGAGCGCGCGACTGGGCGCGGAGGAGCCTCCCGGATCCGGGGTTTTTCTGCCTGACGAGCTGATGGGCAACGTATCCAAGCTTAACATTTGCAATGCCTTCTGGCGTACCATGGCTCTTGCAGGGGATATCGGGGGCGGCCTGATCGTAACCCTGCCGTCGCTCAAGGAGCTTAAGAATCCGGAAACCAAGAAATATGTCGAGGAGTTCTACAGCTTCGGGTCAGACGAGCCGACCGAGAACATCATGAAGGTCCACAAGCTTCTCCAGAACTGGACTGCCGGACAGCATGGCGTGGGCACGTGGCACGGTGCCGGACCAGTGATGGCCCAGAAGATCATGATCCAACGGGTCGCTAATTTCGATCATGAAAAGGAGCTGGTGAAGAAAACTCTGAACCTGACCGACAAGAACGCCGCCAAAGAGGAGTCACAGAAAAAAACGAAGTAGAATTTGGAGAGGTGCTCGACTCTTCTCAAGAGGGGAGGCCGTAGATCGCTGCAAGGGCGTTGAGGGGGCTTGCCCGAGAGCCACAATATGAGAGCGGGTATCGCATGCCCCTCTTGCATAATGGCACAGTCTCCGCAAGGAGTCCTCGTGCCGGCTCATCGTCCCGAGCATGCCCCAAGCGGCCCTCCCCGTACCACAACAGCACTGGATCGAGAGCGCGGTCACTCCATCCACCGTGCAACGGCCGATCAGATCAGACAGCGAGGTCGCACCCGCGGGAGAGGAGCCGTCGGAACCCGTCGAGGTCAACGGCGCTTGTCAGGACCGACAGGTATACGGCATTCGCGTAATTGATTACTTGGTTTTCTGAACGGTGAATCGACCGCCCAGAAGTGCCGCGACCAGCTCTCTCTCTTCTTCAATGGTACCTTCGAAGAGATTGACACAGGTCCCCACCGCGTCAGGCTTGTGCGCATCACTTCCACCGATCTTCAGGAGTCCCATTTCCTCGGCCACTTTCCGAGCGAGCTCATTCTCCTCGTTGGTCACCATGGAATTGCAAATTTCCAGGCCGTGCACGTGTCCGAAGAGCGGGTTGTCCATGGCGTCGTCCAGATTCATCTCGAGCGCGCTGAACCCGAAGACGAGGAAACCGCGGAATGGATGGGCTGCAATGGCAACTCCCCCGACCCGGTCCACCTTTTCCTTCAGCATCGAAGGCGTCCACATCTCTTGCGGTTCTTCGTCGAGGCCAAACACCAGTACATCCCCGCCGGTGGTCGTGATCTCAATGCCCCGAAAGACAGCGAGGCCATGCTTATCGCTCAAAGCCTTGGCCTCTTCGACGGTCCATATTCTATCGTGCTCGGTGACACAGATCCCGTCGAGGCCCGCTGCTTTTGCCGCCTCCATCATCTCATCGGGTGACATGGTGCTGCATGCCGAGTAGGCGGTGGTATGAATGTGGAGATCGAGCTTCATGGGAGACATGCTCCGGGCATCTATGAGAGGAGAAGGTATTTTTTTAGATCCGGGGAATTCCTGAAAAAATCATCCAGGAATTGGCTCTTGTCCAGAGCAGGATCCTTTTCCAGAGCCGCGTCCAGCTCCCTGGCCAACTCGGCCCGCACGAGAGCCCGACAGCAATCTACCATCAAGATCGCCATATGACGACAGCCTTTCCGTCCCAGCTCCTTCTTGATTCTTCCATCGAGCTCGGCATCTAACTTCCACCCCTCAGCCTGTACGAAAATCGGCTCAGCAAGCTGACACCGTTTGGTCGTAAATCGCTTCATGCGGCTTTGAACCGACACGATGGTGCGGTCAGGCCAATTGACAGCCAGCTCGCACTGCATTGCGTACAGCTCATCTTCCAGAACTCCGCTGACCACTCGGCGATCTTCCCCTTGTTTCTGAACGCCGATCGACTTCATCCTCGAGTACGTAAGCATCTATCCATCCTCGCATATAGCCGGGTGTTCCGACGGGGCGAAACTCCCGTGGACGTGGAACGGGTGCAGGAAGCCCCTCTCAAAGATCCAGGAAGACCACGCAACTGTCTTTCAGGCGTGGATTTTCGGCCATGATCTTGACGTGCTCGTCGCCCATAAGCACATCGTTGAGAAAGACCTTCGGCCCGTCATGCTCCAACTTTACGACCTCTCCAACCGTTGCGGCGGCTTTCCTCAGCTCCGGAACCGTGAGTGCATTGACCAACATTTCCATCGCCTCCAGGACAAGCTCAGCCATGCGAGGTGAACCGGCCTCTGCCCCGACGATGCCGCGCACGATTTTGGTCATTCCCGGACCGACCCTCACCCCGACAAGCTTTTCGGACGCATGGGACAGATCCGGAACCAGTCCCAGCACATCGCGTCCTATTTCCAATCGGGCCTTTCGGATATCGAGCGCCGGGGCCTTGACATCGAGCACGACTTCAGCCGAAAACAGGTCATCGTCAGTTCGAGCTGTGATGCGCCATAACCCCTTTTCCAATGGCTCCACAGTGGAGAGATTGTTCATTTGAAAATCGAGAATCACGTGTACCTCACTTTTACAGGAACGTGCTACCAGATGGCAGGTGGTTGGAAATCTATTGCAGGAGAAAGCAACCCGGCAATTTTGAGACAATTCACGCCAAATGTCAATGCGCTGCCCAACGGAAGCGAGCCGGCCCGCAGCGCCGATGGATCACCCGGAGCGCGAGGCGAGGGCACGGAACTACCATCCGCGCCGGAGCACATGAACACTCCAATAAGAAGAATCGCTTCTCGTTCACCGCAGCGGACAACATGCGAATCATACGCGCAAGGAGCTGAGTATGGCCCAGATGACATCTTTCGATCCGAACCTCGTACGCGAGGTGAACCGATTGTGGCTTCCCGTTTATTCCGGCCTCGCCGAACAGGCAGCGTCATACTGCGCTCAGGCCCCCCAAAACATACTTGAGATAGGATGCTTTTCAGGGGGAATGGGACTGACGCTGCTCCAAAGGTATCCGGACAGTCGGTTGGCCGTCGCACTGGAGCTGGACGAATTGGCGGCTACGTTTTCCAGGGACTGGGAAGGGCTCCTCTCCGAATCCGATTCGGACAGGGTGAGTGTCGTTGCCAGCCCGCTTACCCCCCTTCGCATCACCGGAAATTCTCATGACCTGGTCATATGCAGGGGGGTGTTCTTCTTCCTCGATCCCGGCGGCGCGGTCCTCTCGGAGATAGACCGCGTGCTCAGTGAGGGGGGCGTGGCTTTCTTTGGAGGGGGTTTCGGCTCGTTCACGTCGCCGAAGGTGATCGAGCAGATTGCCGATGAATCACGGAGAATAAATGCGGCGCTCGGCAAACAGTTCCTCTCGAGTCAGGATTTCCACCGCATACTCGATTCATGCGGCTTGGCTGACCGATCGCGGATCATCGAAGAGGGAGGCCTCTGGGCTCTCCTCGAGAAGTGACACGGGTCCGTGAACCGGCTCGCTCAATTGCCGGCGTCAGGGGAAGACCGACGAGTGGGCGAAACGCCCGCTCATCACGGCACACTTCTTTTTGATTGCCGCGTCCATCGTTCCACATCGGCGTCAACCCCGGCTGAGGCCCACATCCGGACCCCGTCCCGTACCCTCGTCATTCACAAGAACACATACTCGACGAGGACCCGCACGCCGATCGCGATCAGGACGATCCCGCCTGCTCGTTCAGCCCATTTCCCGAGAATCGTCCCCGCTTGTCGCCCCAACCTCGTACCGATGAAGGACATGGCTGAGGCGGCCACTCCTATCCAGAGCGCCGGAATCCAGATGGATACACCGATGAGACTCAACGATATGCCGACTGCGAGAGCGTCAATGCTCGTGGCCACAGAAAGGGCGACCAGACTCCATCCCCGGGTGGGATCGTAGGCCTCGGTTCGATGTTCCGGATGGCCGGACTCGTAAATCATCTTGAAGCCGAGTACGAAGAGTATTCCTGCGGCAATCCATAGATTCATGCCCGACGCGAAAGTGGCGAGAGCCGACCCCCCCGACCAACCGATAATCGTCATCATGCTCTGAAAAAGACCGAAGTGCCAGGTCAGTCGGAAGGTGTGCCGCGCGGTGAGGCGTTTGAGAGCGGCCGCGACCGCCGCTGAAACGGCGAATGCGTCCGTGCCCAGGGCTATAGCGGTTACCAATAGGGTTAGATTGTCCACAACCGATTATGCAATTGTGCCGGTTCGCATCACAGCTCTAACTGTGTCCGAACACTAGCAGCCCTCTCCGTAGCTCGTCAACACAGAAGTATCTTTGCCTGCCGTCTGCGGAATCCTCCGGGGATCGGGGCCAGTATCGCGAACAAACTCACTGGACTATGCAAGCCGCGTTCAAATTTTCCCTCCCAAAAGGGGACAACTGCCTGAGAAACTCTATGATCCCAGGGAGCTCCCGAATGACGTACTCAATTTCCTCTTCCGTATTGTACCGGGAGAGGGAAAAGCGAATCGACCCATGTACCGACGTAAATGGAACACCCATCGCCCGCAGGACGTGTGACGGTTCGAGGGAGCCTGAGGTACACGCGGAGCCGGAAGAGGCGCAAATCCCTTTCTCGTCCATCCGCATGAGTATTGC
>JARRRG010000203.1:0-7890 GCA_037380965.1 Deltaproteobacteria bacterium | reverse complement strand
CACGGCGGCTCCGTCGTGGTGAACAGTCGACCCGGTAACGGGGCCACCTTTACGATCCTTCTTCCCCAGAGTTGAGACGTCTCAATGAAAGCCCTCATAGTCGACGACGAACAGCATATCCGCGACACTCTCGAAATGCTGCTGCGTGACAAGGGATACCGCGTACTTACCGCTGAGGATGGTGCCGCATGCTTGCTGGCCATGGACGAGGATAAGCCGGAAATCCTCATACTGGACATCCGGTTACCCGGGATGGCGGGACTGGATGTGCTCCGGGAGATCCGCAAAAAGAATCATGCGGTCGGAGTCATTATCATTACGGCCTTTCATGACATGGAGACCACCATACAGGCGATGAAGCTGGGAGCGTACGAGTACATACGCAAGCCTATTGACCTGGATGAGTTCGAAATCGCGGTCGACAAAGTGGCCAGGAATATCGAGCTGAGCACCAGGCTCGAAGGTCTCATCACGGAGATTTCCGAGGATTATAAGGTCGACAACATTGTCGGCAACACCAAATGCATGTACGAGATATTCAAGGTCATCGGATTGGTCTCCGGCACGCGTACAACCGTGCTTGTTCAAGGTGAGAGCGGAACGGGCAAAGAGCTGATTGCAAGAGCGATCCATTACAACAGTCCGTTCGCCAAAGAACCGTTCATCCCCATCAATTGCTCCACCCTCGTAGAAAATCTCTTCGAGAGTGAGCTCTTCGGCCACGAGAAAGGAGCATTCACCGGCGCGGAGCACCAGAAGAAGGGCAAGATCGAGCTTGCCCAGAACGGGACCATTTTCTTCGACGAAATTGCGGATATCTCGTCCAATATACAGGTGAAGCTGCTGAGATTTCTCCATGAAAAGGAGTTCGAACGCGTTGGAGGAGGAGAAACCCTCCGGTCCAATGCAAGAATAATCGCGGCCACGAACCGTGACCTGCCGGGCATGGTCAAGGCAGGGGTATTCAGAGAAGATCTCTACTTCAGACTCAAGGTGGTGGAAATCCGCGTCCCGGCCCTCAGAGAGCGAAAGGCGGATATACCGTTGCTCGTGGACCACCTGCTGAACAAGATCAATGCGGATCTTCACAAGCATGTCACGAAAATCCACAAAGACGTGATGGAATCGCTTCTCGATTATCAATGGCCGGGGAACGTGAGAGAACTGGAGAATATCCTCACGAGAGCCGTCGTGCTATCGAGAGGCCCTATCCTGCTTCGGGAATATCTCCCGGATCTGTCCGGACGGCGGTCATACGAATCGGAAGAGCGGTTTCTGCTAAAGCCGCTGGACCAGGTGGTCGAAGAGCACGTGATGCGGACGCTGGAGTTCACCAATTGGCATAAAGGACACGCCTGCGAGCTTCTCGGAATATCACGACCCACCCTGCGGCGAATCCTCAAGCAATCGGGCCTGAACCAATAGGCCGAGTCTCGACCGCGAAGCGGCTTGAAGGATGCTCCTCCGGTTCACGTCATTGAACGCGACATTCGGCAATAACAGTGCGGATGTGGCTGCAGTCGAAATCACCTCCTGTTGCCCCCAAGAACAGTCTGGAACAAGAGGGGAGGTCAGAGAGCCCTCAATTGGAAGAGCCTGAACAAACCTTGGCGCCTCGGCCTGCTTGCAGTGTGGGCAGGCCGGTCAACTCCACGTTTAGTCAAAGGAGATAATAATGGCTTCGAAGACCGTAGCGGTCCACGCGAGCATTGCAGCGGCTGTGGACATAGTGTTCCGCCACATCGTGCCAATCGATCTCACTACGATCTTCACCGGGTACGGCCCATTGCCGGCGGTAGTGGACACCCAGGATCAATCGGGAGGTTGGGACGCTCCGGGCCAAACCCGGACTGTGCATCTGTCTGACGGTTCCACGGCCAAAGAACATCTCATTGCTTACGACCGTCCAAACAGCTTCGAGTACATAGTGAGCGACTTTTCGGGCTCCCTCGGACATCTTGCTAAAGAAGCCCGGGGACATTGGGGTTTTTCACAGCATGGCGAGGAAGCGCCCACTATTGTTGTCTGGAAATATACATTCTATGCTCGTTCGCGGATTGCATACCCGGTGCTATGGTTTATAGCGACGTTCCTCTGGCGAGGGTACATGCAAAAAGCATTACACATTGCACAGCAACAACTCGAGGCAAATGTCACCTAATACAGGAACCTGGTTGGACGGTACCTGACGAAATTCCACATTATCCAGGATCATACGAAGTTATTAGAAGCTGATATCCTGGGTGACCGAATGGGGGAGCCGGGAGAGGGCAAATTCCTCCATCTGGCGGATTCGGCCGCTCTACCCATAACGCCTATAAGGAAAAACCGCGCTCCTCCGCGACTACCCCTGACCTTTCCTGACGCGGCGATCGGTCCTGGATCTTTCTGTGTGTCGACTTTGAAATCTTGGGGTAGAGTCTCCAGCGAGGTACCGTCTCCCGCAAGACCGGCTTGATGCGGCCCATTGCCTCGCCGGCCGATTCGGCGAATCAGCCCCGACTCTACATGTTCACCTTGTCCCGACCTTTGAGTTTGAGGAGATCCCGGGTTCTCAGGCGGCCGGTCGGTTCATGGATACAGGTGGGAAGATCCTGTGCCGCACCGGGATTCTCCGGGATCGCAGCAGGGTCATGACCGGGAACCGTATATCAAATGGTACGCGATCGGAACGATGAGCATGGTAAAGAGCGTGGAGGCAAAAATCCCAAAAATGAATGCCCACGCGAGCCCTGAAAAGACCGGATCAAGGGTGATCACCCACGAACCGAAAATGGCCGCGCCCGCGGTCAAGAGAATCGGCCGAAATCGCACGGCTCCGGATTCGACAATGGCCTGCTTCAACGTCTCACCCTGGTCGATCCGCAAATGGATGAAATCAATCAAGATGATTGAGTTTCGAACCACAATGCCCGCGAGCGCAATCATGCCGATCAGCGTCAGAGGAATCGCCAACATGATAACCAGGGGTATAATGAAAGAAGCGGTCTGCTGAACGAGGAGGATATATATCAGGACCAAAGCCACGGCAAAGGCCAATCCCAGATCCCGGAACACGTCGAGAGTGATCTTCCACTCCCCTTCTCCGGCCCAATTCACCCAATATCCATCCGGTAGAGGGTGCTGTTCCATTGCGGACTCCAAATCCAGGATGACATCAACCGGGCTCCTGCCGGCCGCGTTCGCGATGACAAACACCACCCTTCTCATATTCTTCCGGTAAATGGGCTGATCAATCGTGCCCTTTTCAATATGTCCCAATTCGTTGAAGGGTATCATGGTACCGTCAGAGCCTTTGATTCTCAACAGGCCCATATCCTGGAGCCTCGACCTGAGCACCCGTGGCAGACGCAGGTTTATCCACAATGGATTGCGCTCCGATTCCACATGGAGGATCGTCGGTGAGTCTCCTCCGAGAAAGGTCTTGGCCGAACGGGCTATCTCATCCTCTGTGATGCCGGCGAGCGCGGCTTTCGTCCGGTCCACCACGAAGGTATATTTTGTTTGTGGGGCCACAGCCGTGTCGTCCACGTCAACGACCTTGTCTGTGGCTCGCATGACCGTCTCGACCGTCGCGGCCTGGGAAATCAATCCGTCATAGGAAGCCTGGGGAGGACCGTATACCTCCCCGACAATTGTCGAGAGGACCGGAGGCCCTGGAGGCACTTCCACTATTTTGGTATTTGCATGATGCTTCTCTGCGATCTTCTCAATGTCAGGCCGTATCCTCAGGGCGAACGAGTGGCTCTGATAGATCCTGAATTGCTTTTCGATCAGATTCACCCTGACTTCCGCCACGTTGCTGCCGCGGCGAATATAGTAGTGCCGCACCATTCCATTGAAATCAATGGGCGCAGGCACTCCTACGAAGGATTGAACGTTCTCCACCTCATTTACGCCGGCGAGGTACCGCTCGATGTCCCGTGCCACTGAATCGGTTCGCTCCAGGGTCGTGCCTTCGGGCATGTCAACGAGGATGAGCAGCTCATTTTTATTGTCAAAGGGCAACATCTTGAGCGGAACCAGTTTGAGCGCGATCAACCCGACGGACGCCACGAGGGCCCCGAACACCGCGGCGAGCACAAGGTAGCTCTTCAAGCGGCTCTCGAGGAACGGCGTTATGATCCGCCGGTAGGTCCTGTACATGGCTCCCGTTTTGAAGTCGTACGGCTCCTGTTCCTTGTCGAATTCCTTGCGAAGCGCGTGATACGTGGCCCAGGGAGTCACCGTGAATGCAATGGCCAGCGAGAGCAGCATGGCGATCGGTACATTGAATGCCATGGGACTCATGTACGGCCCCATCATCCCGGTTATGAAGAAGAGCGGAATGAACGAGGCGATGACCGCGAGCGTAGCTATGATGGTCGGCGGCCTCACTTCGTCCACCGCAAGGAGGGTCGCGTCGAGCGGCGGGTGAGTCTTCTGCCGAAAATGCCGGTAGATGTTCTCCACATCCACGATCGGGTCGTCCACCAGGAGTCCGAGAGACAGGATGAGCGCGAAAAGGGTCACCCGGTTGATCGAATAACCGACGAGCATGTTGCACAGTAGGGTAACCGAAAGTGTCATCGGGACCGCGAGCGCCACAATCATGGCCTCGCGCCAGCCGAGCATCACGGTCAGCAGGGCAATAACGCTCAGTACTGCTATTCCCAGATGCTTGACAAGCTCATTGACCTTCTCGTCCGCGGTTTTACCGTAATCCCGCGTGACCGCCACGAGAATATCCGACGGGATGACGTCTTTCTTGAGATCCTCGACTTTCTTGACCAGGGCTTCGGCGACCGTAACCGCATTCGTGCCTTTTCTCTTTGCAACCGCGATGGTCACCTGGGGATACGCCTCCGGCCTCATGTCCGCCATGGGCCGAGTGCGCGGGCCCAACCGCGAACCTCGTGTAACTGGTCACCTCTTCAGGGCCGTCTATCACCTGAGCTACATCGCCGAGGTATACCGGCCGGTTGCGATTCACGTCCACCACCAGGTTTTTTACGTCCTGAACGGTGGAGAGGAAGGGGCCGGCATCCACCACAATCTCCTGGTCCATACGATCCATCGTCCCGGCCCGCACATTCACGTTTGCGCCCTTGAGAGCTCGCTCGATGTCGAGGACTGAAACGCGGCGGGCCGCGAGCTTGTCCGGCTGGAGCAGGACTCTGATCTGTCGGCTCCTGCCCCCGACCACATAGGCCCGGCCTGCATCGGGAATTCGCTGAATCCGGTGAAGAAGCTCGTCGGCAACGCGACGGAGCGAGTAATCCGACTCGGTGCTGCTGTACAAACAGAAGGTCACGATGGGAACATCATCGATTTCCACCGGCTTGACGACCCATCCGGCAACAACGGGTGGAACCTGGTCTACATACGCGGCGATCTTGCTGTGGGTCTTAATCAAGCTCTTTTCACGGTCTTCGCCTACGTAGAATCGAACCGTGACAAGCGCCGACCCGGTACTGGATGTGGAATAGACATATTCGACCCCGTCGATCTCCCACAGTCTGCGCTCGAGATTGATGGTTACCAGATTCTCCACTTCACGAGCGCTGACCCCCGGTACATTCACAAACACATCGATGACCGGCACCACGATCTGCGGTTCTTCCTCCCGGGGAGAGAGCACGAGCGCGGCCGCGCCGGCCAGGAGCGAGAGCACGATGAAGATGATCGGGAGCCGTGAGACCAGAAAAGCCTCAACGATGCGACCGGTCAGACCGAGATGGTATTTTTCAGATAGACTCATTGCCCCAACTACCACTCACGTGCAACCAGGCGGATGCACACAGGGCACGCGGTTCCCCCATCGCCCTTTCAGTCCAATACGAGCTTTTCCCCGGGCCGCAGACCGGAGAGCACTTCCACCCGATTACCAATGGCTCTCCCGATCTTGACATGGCGAATCTTTATCTTTCCGTCCTCGTAGACTCTGACGGTATCGAGCTGCCCCACCCGCTTCACCGCCTTTTCCGGCACGAGGATCGTTTTGGAGGCCTTTGTTTCAAAGGTCATGGTACCGTAGAGTCCCGGCTCCAGCCCGGCTCTCTCCGGGAGTGAAACCTTCACGGTAATGGTCCGACTCTGGGGATCTCTCTGGGGAACCACCTCGCGGATTTTCCCGGTCCGCCTGAGGGCGATGGACGGAATATCAACGGTGACCGGGGTTCTTTCCTTCACATATCGGGCATACTGCTCCCCCACCGGAGCCACAAGCTCAGCGGTTCCCGGCTTATATATGCTCAGCAATTCGCGGCCGGGAGTCACCAGATCTCCCATATTTACCTCGCGCATGCCGATGACGCCGTCGAACGGCGCTCTTACCACGCTGTAGGAGAGCATTGTCCGAGCCTGTTCGAGCGCTGCCCGAGCTCTCGCTTCCGCAGCTTTGGCAACCTGGTACGTGGTTCTGACATTGTCGAACTGTTGCGCGGAGATGGACTGCTGATCGTAGAGCTTCTTATAACGCTGGAAATCCCACTTGGCTCGTTCCAGATCGGCCTGGGCGCTTTTCAGCGTGGCCTCGGCCTGAGCTTCCTGGTCTTTCATCTCTTTGCTGTCCAGGCGAAGGAGGACATCCCCTTTCTTGACCCGGTCTCCTGCGTCCACATTGAGTACCACCACGTACCCCTGGATGCGCGCCGCGATCTTCGCGGTATCGCGGGCTTCCACCGTACCGGTCACGGTCACCTGACCCTTGGTTGAGCTTGTCTTGACCGTGAACACGGTCTTCGGTTCGCCGCGCTCACGCAGAAGCTGAGAGCGCCCGCCGGGGACTTTCGACTGAAACAGCCCCTGGATCCAGAGCAACACCAACACCAAGGCGAGCGCAAAAAGACCGCCCAGCAATAGCTTCTTTTTCATCGATGAGACCTCTCCACAGGTTGACCGCGGTGAACGCGCGAAGACCAGGTATCTGATCCCGCCTGATCAGAGCCACGGAACACGTCCCATGCCCGCGCGGCGCGTTCGCCGTCACCGGGAAGGTATGTGGAAGCCGGAATAGAGATTCTAGACTGAATTGTCGCATCCTTCAAGACATGAAGAATACGATCCCTTGAAACTCAGCGGATTCTCAGGCTCCCGGTCAAAACCCATGAGACATGCCCTTCTCGCTGGTCCGGCAACTCAACGCAAATATATGCACTTCGCGTGAATCATCTGATATATTTACAATATAGGACCATTGAAAGGTCTGTTAGTCGGAAGAGGTGAAAGGTCCGCCAACTAATTCGCGCGGAATTCAATCGGTACGTAATGAGAGATCTCGAGCGGACCAGGATTGCGTCGGGGAAGGGCTTCCTTGTGCAAAGAGCGACGATAACCTCTGCTTGGCAGGGGGCGTTCGGGGAAGCACGCCCGGAAATTGGAGTGAGAGCGTCCTGTCGACGAGCAAGCGGCCGTTGAGCCTTCGCCGGGCCTCGTCGGAGGAGAGACGTGAGCTCCTCGCCTGGCTGGGCACGGTCTTGAGGCTCATTGCTCTCCAATGACCCCAAGACGGCAGGACCGTCGCGTACGTGGCAGGGGAAAATGAGACTGAAGCGGGTCATGGCGTTGAACCAGGACTCAAAGGCAACAAGGCTCTTCCGGGACCGTAAAACCTGGACAGATAAGGAGGTTCGCCGTATGTCCAAGATAGCCATATTTTGGGATCCCGAAGGCGTCGAGCTGGACTCTCTGGGCTCGAAGAAATACCTGAGAGCCACTGACGGAGACACCCCATACGTTTCGGTCTCGATTCGAATGTTGAGCATAGACACTCCGGAGGTTCATTATCCGGGTAATGCCAAACCGTCACGACAGGACGAGCCTCTTGCGCAGCTCGCGGAGTGGATCGAACAAGGCAAGGCTCCCGTGCATGAGGATCTTGCTGAATTTTTGCATCCAAAGCTCGCTTCG
>JARRRG010000202.1:0-5012 GCA_037380965.1 Deltaproteobacteria bacterium | reverse complement strand
CTTCCCGCGGTCATACATCATCGAGACCGAAAGCGACTGGTCACGGTATCCGCTCAGCTCTCGGAAGGAGCGACATACAGTCGGGTTCTTGAACAGGCGCTCCCCGCGCTGAAGTCGCTCGACCTTCCCACGGGCACGAAGGTAGAAGTGGGCGGTGCCGCGGAGGAGTCGGAAGAGGCCAACACCGCGATGTTCGCAGCGTTGCCCCTGGGCATCATGGTACTGATCGTCATCCTCATGACCGAGTTCAATTCCATCCGCAAGGTGTCCATTATCCTTGTCACGGTTCCTCTTGCCGCGACGGGTGTCATTCCGGGCCTTTTGATCGGAGGTCAACCCTTCGGCTTCATGTCGTTGCTCGGCGTCTTTGCCCTGGCAGGCGTGGTGGTCAATAACGCGATCGTTCTCCTGGATCACATCGATCTCGTGCGGGAACGCGGCGCGACGATCACCGACGCGATCGCGGAATCGATCGGCGCACGGACGCGGCCCATTCTCCTCACCACCGCGACCACCGTATTGGGTCTCATGCCCCTTGCGCTTTCCAGCTCGAACCTGTGGCCCCCTCTCGCGTGGGCGATGATTTCAGGGTTGATCGCGTCCACGGCGCTCACGCTCCTGGTTGCCCCGGCACTGTACAAAGTGCTCTTCGCGAGGCAATCGCAGGCAGAAGCCGTGAGGGTACCCACAGCCTGAGCGCGAGCCGCTGTCCGCCGCGATTGCGTTCGATTGATAGGACACTTTCATGAGGCCCTGAAAATTGCTGCTCGCGGGTCAAAAACCGGGGAACAAAAGATTGGAAGGGGTGCCTTAATAAAGTAGACAGCCCGGACTCGACAGGACCGGGGAGGTTCAGTGTATAGCGGGCAGTTGCCCCCTCCCGATGAAACGTCATATTGTCCATCGAAGTCAGGGCTGTCGATCTATTCGAGAATTATTCCCGCCTTCTGTGCCTTCCGGATCGTCCCTTCACTCCCGAATCGGATAAGCGAATCACCGCGGGGATTCAATATCCTGCGGACCGGTTCACGCTCCGGGAGATGCGACGGCACGTCCGAAGCAAAGATGGTCCCCCTCAACAATCCTACAGGGCGTCGAGATCCGTTTCACCGGTGCGGATACGAATCGCACGCTCTTCAGCCGAAACGAAGATTTTGCCGTCTCCTATATTTCCAGTGCGAGCCGCGGCAATCGTTCTCTCGACAACTTGATCCACGAGATCGTCGGTAACGACCATTTCGATCTTAATCTTGGGAACAAGGTCCACGAGGTATTCCGCGCCGCGGTAGATTTCCTTGTGTCCTTTTTGACGTCCGAATCCCTTGACTTCCGTGACCGTCATTCCCTGAACGCCCAACGATGTCAGCGCTTCCTTCACGTCATCAAGCTTGAAGGGACGTATGATCACCTCTACTTTCTTCATTCCCGTCTCCTTTAGAGATCAGCAGCCGCTCTCAGTGATTTTTTTGTTTGCATCAGCGGTGCAAAGCTTCCCGATCCACCATACCGTATGAGCTGGTCAAATCCAAGCTAGAGGCTGTATCCGACCTCACCGTGCACGGCCGTGTCGACCCCGGCGTCCTCTTCATCGGGCGAAACACGAAGTCCCATGATCGCCTTTACCACGTACAGTATGACCACGGTGGCCACGGAGCTATACACGAGGATGGCAAACACTCCGATCAACTGTGCCTTCAACTGGCCTGGATCTCCAAAGAACAGGCCATTACCGCCCGCGCTGTTTATCAACTTCGACGCGAAGAGTCCGGTCGCGATGGTACCCCAAATTCCTCCCACGCCATGGATTCCGAAGACGTCCAGCGAGTCGTCATAACCGAGACGATCCTTTGCGAGCACCGCCAGATAGCAAATCACGCCGGCAACACCTCCGATTATCAGGGCCGACCCCACCCCCACAAATCCGCAAGCGGGGGTGATGGAACCAAGGCCGGCAATGGCTCCGGAGGCCAATCCGAGACTTGTAGGTTTGCCTCTCAACATCCATTCGGCAATGAGCCAGGTCAAACACCCCGTAGCCGCTGACACGTGCGTCACCAGAAACGCGTTGACCGCAACTGCATCGGCAGCCAGCTCACTGCCGGCGTTGAACCCGAACCAGCCAAACCAGAGCAATCCCATACCCAGGAGTGTCAGGGTAAGATTGTTCGGGATAAAGGGCCGAGTACCGTAGCCGTGCCTCTTCCCCACTACCAGCGCGGCCACAAGAGCGGCAATGCCACAGTTGAGATGAACCACCAGCCCGCCGGCGAAATCCAGGCATCCCAGCCGTTGGAGCCAGCCTCCACCCCATATCCAGTGGCATACGGGAGCATAGACAAACGTTATCCAGACAATCATGAAGATGGTAAACGAACTGAACTTCATCCTCTCTGCAAACGCCCCGGAAATGAGTGCCGGGGTGATGATGACAAACATCATCTGAAATGTCAGATGAGCCGACTGGGGAATGCTCTGACCTTCCAGCGGCTGAGCTCCCACTCCATTGGCCATGAAATAGTTCAGCCCGCCGATCAATCCCTCCACATCTGTGCCGAAGGAAAGGCTGTACGCGTAAATCACCCACAGCACCGATGCCAGCCCCATCAGGAAAAAACTGTGCATCATCGTAGAGAGGACGTTCTTGGAACGGGTGAGTCCTCCATAGAAGATGGCAAGGCCCGGCGTCATGACGAGCACCAGAGCAGCGCATACCATCACGAAAGCAGTGTCCGCAGCACTCATGTTCTTACTCCTCCTAAGGAAAAGAATTCAGTGGATCAAATCCCCTTTCTCAAATAGGAAAAGGTGAGCGGCCCCAGACGCTCACCCTCCCTGGATTATTGCTATGCTCCGTCGTTCAGCCGATGAAGCATCAGTGACTGTCAAGGAACAGGAGGGGCCCTCCTGCTCCGCAACGGTCAAAAGCTCGGCAGTCCAGATATTCCGATGGGTTATTGAGGGAGATGCGGAACGGGTAGGCATTACACGCGGTGCAATCATACCGGATGGTAGGATTCTGAGAGGGAGCGTACAAACCTCGACACCCACCGGTGGATAAAAGACGCAACCTCTGATTTCGTCGTTCCCGCCTGAGATCATTCGTGTGAGGATCGGATCAAGAATTGACCGCATAGGCTCTGAGTGACGGATTGTTCACATGACCAGCCTCCCCCAAGACCGGTCACGATTTCTAAGAAGTGCGGGTGACCTGGGCTCCGAAGGGAGCGCCAGGTCACTTATTCACCGCCGATCAGAATTCCCCAACCAGGGTGAGGTCCATCCCAAAAATCCCGTCAATCTGTCGGTCCGGGTTGACACCGAAGTTGTTGCCGGGCGCGGGAAACTTCCAACCGGGATTTGAACGATCAATGCATGCGAAATTGAACCATTTTCCCGGTTGCCAATAGGCGAATGCAGCGCTGATCGTGTACCCCTCGAGGATTTGCCAGTCAAATCCGCAGCCGACCTCCCATCCGAGTTCATTGTCCGGTATGGCCGGAGACGGCACCGCGTAATTCCCCTTGATCGAAAAATCCAGGGCCCCGGTGGGCTGGCCCGCGTTATTCAGGCCCGGGCTGATGTAACCCCATCCGTACCCGTTGGACAACCGTTCAGCCCAGAAAAACGAAGCATACACATTGAGGTTTGAGGCTACCGCGTAGTCCAACCGAGCCGCGTACACATTCGCGTCCGTGACGAAGCCGTTGTCCGATCCAATGTCGCTGACCGTGGCCGTCAGCGAGTTGTTGCCCGTGCCGTAGTCACAGACCAGCAGAATGCTGTACGGACGGAACAAGCTGAGATTGCTCAGGAGGTTAAATTCCCGTGAATCCGGATTCCTGTCATTGAGGATGCCATGCCTCCGGTCCGGTCCCTCCACCCACGCCCAGAGCAGGCTCAGCTTGGAAGGCCCCGACGTGGCTCCCAGTTCCACTGCCGCTCGCCAGTGCGGAATGTACGTAGGCCGGAACAGACTGCCGGAGCCGGGGAATTCCGGCTGAGTATTGAGAAGATTTCGTTGCCTCTTCGTAATCTGGTTGATCCACCCCACCTCCGCGTTGAAGAAGAAGCGGCCGTTATAGTATTTGACGAAGACATTGCCGTCCAAGAGAGCTATGTCTTCCGGGATGATCTCAACCCGAGCGGGACTCTCATCGTTCACGAACTGCCTGATGGCCGACTCAGGACCCCGGCGAAATCTCGCGTACTCGAGGAGGGAACCGATGGAGAGAGGCCCGTTCTCATAGGTGAAAAAAGCCCCCACATGGACCTGCCGCGCAGCGTTCTTGTCGGGAAGGACCGGGTAGGGCAGGCCCCGTCGCCAGGGATACCAGAGAACACCCAAACGCAGCGGCCCATAGGGCGCCACAAGGGTAACCGATTCTATGGACGCGTTGTCGTTACCGTCGAAGATCAAACCCGTGCCGAAGCTGAACGGTCTCTTGCCTACAACGAGGCTTCCCCAGGGAGTCTGGGCCGAGAGCCAGAAGGTATTCCAATACCCCGGAGAGAATGACGTCTGAATTCCCGGGATGAGGCTGTTAAAATACTCGGGCGCAAAGAATCGGCCTACGCCCGCTTGAGCTCCACCGATCGGCTGCGCGTCCCACGCGCCGATGTAGTAACACCCCCGCAGTCGAATTGCTTGGTTTATCTTGAGCTCCGGGTTGAATGATACGTAGATGGTCGCCGCGGACACGTCCGAGCCGGAAGCCAGACCTGCCGCGGTTATCTCATTACCCAGCCACCCATTGAGCGAAGCCGCATCAGGGGCCGGTGGAGAATTGTCAATGTCATACGGGCCGAAAAAACCACGTGCGCCCATCTGGGAATAGAGCTTGTATTCCCAGGTGAATCCGCCGTCCATGGAAAATTCCCAGGCAAGCGCGGGCGCTCCGGCGATAAAAGGCACAAGAATGAAGAGAATGCCCAGAAAAGCAAGCCATAACCGTCTCATCGCTCTATCCTCCAAACCAATGTTACATAACATCTGCGGTAACGCTGCCATGAGC
>JARRRG010000201.1:0-7929 GCA_037380965.1 Deltaproteobacteria bacterium | reverse complement strand
CTCCGGTAACGAGGGTCTTCATAGGGCTCGATCCCTTCTCGGATTGAACAGGCCGAAGGTACCGCGCTATCGCTCCGGGTAATCCACGGACCGATTGCCGCCCTGTAACGGCTTGCTGCTCAAAGCCTTACTTTCTATGATTTCATCCACTATGTAAAGAGGTCGGTTTCGGGCTTCCTCGTATGCTCGGACCACGTATTCGCCCAAAACTCCGAGGCACGCGACTATCAGACCTGCCGCACCCACAAGAATCAGACACAGCACTATGATGGGCCAATTGCTCGAGAACCCCGTCGCGATACGATATATCAGCCAGGCAATCCCCGTACCCTTTGCCAAGAATATGTACACGAGCCCGAGCACGAACATCAGGCGAAGAGGAGCTCGAGAAAACGGGATGATACCGTCGAGAGCTATGTTCACCGCGCCCATGAACGATATCTGGGTCTTTCCCGTGAATCGCGGATCACGGTCGAATGGTATCACCGCGGTGGAAATACTGGGGATTTGCACCTCTGAAATCCGTTCGACAAGCCAGTAGAAGAGCTGGGCGCATTTCAGATAGAAATAGTTCTCGCCCCGACGTGAGACCCGCTGGGCGATTACCACCTTGTACCCCTGCCGCCATTTTTCCACCATCTCCGCGATGAGCTCCGGCGGATCTTGCAGATCCGCGTCGATGATGACACATGCGTCCCCGCGGGCGTGATCCAGCCCTGCCAGGAGCGATAATGGCTTCCCGATCCGCCGGGAAAACGTGATCAATCTAATGGGATACCCGCGGTCCAGGAGTTCCAGAATGCGCTGTCGGGTCTGATCCGGGCTCGGGTCAAGGGCGAACACGAGTGCCCATCCACATCCGATCTCCTTGAAAACATGATCCAATCTCTCTACCAGCGGCCTCACGTTTTCTTCCTCGTTGTACAGAGGCACGACGACACTGATCAAGGCCCGGTCGGCATGGCTGGATTCGCTCAAAGAAACTCTCTCCTGCTGTTCGGAATGAGAAGCGTGCGTAGGCGTCCCATGATCTGAGTTCCCAACTCTCTCTCGGGCAGCGCCGGTGGGGTTGCCTGATTGAACCGATCTCCTGCAACCTTGGCGGTGTCCTTACGGCTAACAGAAGCCTCTTGAGGGTGCAAGAAAAATAAGGAGTTGAGTCGCTGAAGATATTCATTCTCTTCCCTTTTTGGGCGGTTTGACGTATACTATGGCTACCCGTTGGTCTGCCTGAACGGGAGCTAACGGTTGAGGTTGAAGTTGGCTGAACCGGAGATTGAAGGCTCCTTCCCGAGGAAGGGCCTCAATCTAAGGGGTTCGTATGTGAAAAGGGGACAAATGACCAATATCCAAGTCGAAGATGTAAGCGACATCAAGAAAAAAATCGTTGTCGAAGTGCCTCCTGAAACCGTAGCGGAAATGTTGGACGCGGAGTATCGGGATCTCAAGAAAACCGTCCAAGTCAAAGGCTTTCGCCGCGGCAAGGTTCCGCTCGAGATTCTGCGAAGCTATTTCAGGGAGAAGGTCGAGGCCGATGCGACTCGCAAGATAATAGAACAGACGTTTGAACCGGGTCTTGAAGAGAAGAAGATCACCGCGGTTTCAGTGATCAAGATAGAGCCTGAATCGGTTCAGGCCGACAAAGCGTTCAGGTATACGGCGGAGATAGAAGTTCCGCCTCCGATAGAGGTGAAAGACTATAAGGGCCTGAAACTCAAGAAGTACCTGAGGGAGGTAGAAGAAGATCAGGTCGATCAGCGGCTCCAAAACCTCCGGGAGCGACACGCCACTCTGAGCCCGATCCCGGATAAGAGAGGAATCAAGGACGATGATCACGTGGTCGCGGACATCAAGGCCCGGCAAGACGGGCGGGAGATTCCCGATCTGACGGTCAGTGATTACCATTTGGAACTGGGGCGGGATTTTTATGTACCCGGCTTTGATGAGAAGATCCAGGGACTTACCGTGGGAGAGACGAGCCAGGTGCACCTGGACCTCCCGGACGATTTCCCGCGCAAGAATCTCGCGGGCAAGGCGGTGGACTTCTCGGTGACCGTCAAGGAGGCCAAAGAGCGCGTCATGCCGGAGCTGGATGATGATTTTGCCAAGGATCTCGGCGAGTACAAGAATCTTGAAGAGCTCAAGGAAAGCATCAGGAAGGAGATGCAGGTCCAGCTCGAAGAGCGCAGCACGAAGGAAATCGAAGACCAGATCATAGATGCTCTGATCGAAAAGCATTCCTTCGATGTGCCGGAATCTATGGTGGAAAAACAGATTGACCTCGTCCTGGACCGAACACGGCAGAGCTTTGTGAACCTGGGACTCGATCCCTCCCGGCTTCCTACTCCCGGTCAGGCTGAGCGGGACCAGGTGAGACCGTCAGCCACCAGGACGGTAAAGGCCGGGTTGATACTCAACGCGATCGCGGAAAAAGAAGATGTCGAGATATCCGACGAGGACCTTGAAGCGGCCATCAAGAAGAGGGCCGAGGAGCTGAGTTTTTCGGTTGACTACTTGAAAGATCAACTCGAAGAACACAATGTATTAGAAGACATGCGTTCAAGTCTTCGTCAGCAGAAAGTCTTCGACGTGCTCAAGGATTCTGCTGAGATTGTTGAAGAAAAAGCCCCATCAAGCGACGAATCTCAAGAAGAGGAAGTGGAGAAAGAGTAAGAATATGCTGGTACCAATAGTCGTTGAACAAACAAGCCGTGGTGAAAGATCTTACGACATCTATTCCAGGCTGCTCAAAGAGAGAATCATCTTCCTGGGAACGGCTGTTGATGACACCGTTGCCAACCTCGTGATCGCGCAACTACTGTTCCTCGAGAGTGAGGAGCCCGACAAAGACATCAACTTTTACATCAACTCTCCGGGTGGCATTGTGACCTCCGGGCTGGCCATATACGACACCATGCAATACGTCAAACCCGACATCCAAACGATCTGCATCGGCCAGGCGGCAAGCATGGGAGCCCTTTTACTGGCGGCAGGGACGCATGGCAAGCGCTATGCATTGCCTCATGCCCGAATTCTGATTCACCAGCCTATGGGCGGATTCCAAGGACAGGCCACCGATATCGAGATTCACGCCAAGGAAATCCTGCGAATGAGAACCGAGCTGAATGAGCTCTTTGTCCGACACTGCGGCCAGCCGCTGTCCAAGATCGAAGCCGACACAGAACGGGACTTCTTCATGAGCGGAGAAGAGGCGGCGGAATACGGGTTGGTGGACAAGGTAATCACCCGGCGGGAGCCTGCAGAGAAGCTTGGAGAGATGAAATCCACGTGAGAGGGTCATGGAGGGAGTCGATCAGTGAAGCAATGACACCCGTCTCACTGAAGGGAATGACCCGAGACCGAAGGAGGATTCTATGGCGGGGAGAAAAGGAAATTTCTCTTCTCTTTACTGTTCATTCTGTGGAAAGAGCCAGGACGAAGTCCGCAAACTCATAGCGGGTCCAACAGTGTACATCTGCGACGAATGTATCGAGCTGTGCAATGAGATCATAGCTGAAGAATACGAGAAAGAAGAGCTGGGACGGACCCGCTCCAAAGTCCCCAAACCGGCTGAGATCAAGAAAGCTCTCGACGAGTACGTCATTGGTCAGGATGAGGCCAAGAAGATCCTCTCAGTGGCCGTGCATAACCACTACAAGCGGATTGAGGCAAAACCCGACCTCGAAGGCGTAGAGCTCCAGAAGAGCAACATTCTCATGATCGGCCCAACCGGATGCGGGAAGACCCTGCTGGCCCAGACGCTTGCCAGAATCCTCAATGTCCCGTTCGCCATCGCCGATGCCACTACCCTCACGGAAGCGGGATATGTCGGTGAGGATGTGGAAAACATCATTTTGACCCTGCTTCAGAACGCGGACTATGACATCGCGAGGGCTTCCAGGGGAATCGTGTACATAGATGAAATCGACAAAATATCGCGAAAAACAGAGAATCCCAGCATCACCCGGGATGTCTCCGGTGAGGGGGTTCAGCAGGCGCTCCTGAAAATTATCGAAGGGACCTTGGCCAATGTCCCGCCAAAAGGAGGTCGCAAGCATCCCCAGCAGGAATTCTTGCAGGTAGATACGACCAACATTCTCTTCCTGTGCGGCGGCGCCTTTGTAGGGCTTGACAAGGTAGTCCAACAAAGGATGAACCTGAAATCGATGGGGTTCAACGCCCAGATTGGTGGAGGCGCGTCCGAGGAGACAGGGACCGTGCTCGAGAATGTGCAGCCGGAAGACCTCATTCACTACGGTCTCATCCCGGAATTTGTCGGGAGGCTGCCTGTCGTGGCCACGCTGCACGAGCTGGATAAAGAAGCGCTGGTGCGCATCCT
This sequence comes from Deltaproteobacteria bacterium, assembly GCA_037380965.1. Classification (GTDB taxonomy): domain Bacteria; phylum Desulfobacterota; class Desulfomonilia; order Desulfomonilales; family Desulfomonilaceae; genus JARRRG01. Next base: position 3,590 of record JARRRG010000201.1, on the reverse strand, counting down.
GCTCGAACCCAAGAACGCCCTTGTCAAACAGTACAAGAAGCTCTTCGGATTTGAAAACGTAAACCTGCGATTCACCGATGAGGCCCTCCGAGCTGTGGCTTCCCAGGCCCTTCTGCGTAAGACCGGGGCCCGGGGCCTTCGTTCTATCCTGGAAGTCTGTATGCTCGACATGATGTACCAGCTTCCCGAGCTGGAAAATCTCCAGGAAGTGATAGTAAACGAGGACGTAATTGACAAGAATGAGCAGTGCATCCTGGTGTTTGAAAAGGAAGCGGAATCGGCTTCATGATTGGGGGAATTCTACCTGAATCTTGGCTCGACGGTTCGATGCCGTCGCACTCATGGCGTATACAACTGAGCCGGAATCCGTAACGGCCCTCCTCTCTGATTGGATTCCGGCCCACGATCCTACCGTAAGGATTATGATAATGTTCTTCGGCAAGAAGGAAGATCCGCCTTCAGGGCCAGTAATGGCGTTGCCCCTCCTCCCATTAAGGGATGTCGTGGTGTTTCCCCACATGGTGGTCCCCCTTTTCGTGGGGCGGCAACGATCGATCAAGGCCCTGGAATGGGCTATGAAATCTGAAAAGAAGATATTCCTCGCGTCCCAGAAGAGCGCCCAACAGACAACGCCTGAAGAAGAGGACATTTTCGAAATAGGGACGGTCGGTCAAATCATCCAGATGCTCAAGCTCCCGGATAACACGATCAAAGTATTCGTGGAGGGGCGTCAGCGGGGACAAATTCGCAGCTTCCTCGAAACCGAGGATTTTTTCAACGTAGAAGTGGCCATGATTCCTGATGAAACGCCTGAGCGAGAGGTGGAAATCAGGGCTCTTGTCCGTGGGCTCAAAGAGGTTTTCGAGAATTATCTCGCGTACAACAAGAAGCTGCCCCAGGAATTCATCTCATCCGTTCGCGAGGTGACCGATCCCTCTCATCTGTCGGATATTATTGCAGGTCAACTGAATCTGAAGTTCGAAGAGAAGCAAGACCTTCTCGAGAGCTTCTCCCCGAGGAAGCTCCGTTCCAGGGTCAAGAAGCAGATGGAGAAGACCCAGAAGGACTATTACCTCAACGAGCAGATGCGCGCGATCCAGAAAGAGATGGGGTAGAGGGACGACTTCAAGAACGAAATCGCTGAGCTTGAAGACCAATTGGCCAAGAAAGAGTTGCCCCAGCACGCCAAGACCAAGGTCCAGAAGGAAATTCGAAAGCTCAAAATGATGTCGCCCATGTCCGCCGAGGCCACGGTGGTGCGCAACTACGTTGACTGGTTTCTGGCATTGCCATGGACCGAAACGCGAGAAACCGATCTCGATCTTGAAGATTCTCAGCGAATTCTCGACGAGGATCACTACGGCCTCAAAGAGGTCAAAGAGAGAATCATCGAGTATCTCGCCGTCCAGAAGCTGGCCGGCCAAACCAAAGGACCGATCCTCTGCCTGGTGGGCGCGCCTGGTGTGGGTAAAACCTCTCTGGCTAAATCCGTGGCCAGGGCGACCGGACGGGAACTGGTTCGCATCTCATTGGGAGGAGTACGAGACGAGGCGGAGATCCGGGGCCATCGACGAACCTATATCGGAGCGCTCCCCGGAAAGATCATCCAGAGCATGCGGAAAGTCGAGACCGTCAACCCCGTGATGCTCCTGGACGAGGTGGACAAGATGAGCACCGACTTCAGGGGAGACCCGTCCGCGGCTCTCCTCGAGGTGCTCGACCCGGAGCAAAACCACACCTTCAATGACCATTACCTGGATGTGGATTACGATCTGTCCCAGGTGATGTTCATAACCACGGCCAATACGCTCCATGGGATTCCCGCGCCGCTTCAGGACAGAATGGAGATAATTCGCCTCGCCGGATACACGGAAGTGGAAAAACTCCGAATCGCCCAACGGTTTCTGGTACCGAAACAGATGGAAGCAAACGGTTTGTCCGATCAACCGGTGAATCTTACCCAGAAGGCTATCGTGCGCATTATCCGGCGTTACACTCGAGAAGCCGGGGTCCGAGATCTCGAGCGGCAAATCTCCAAAGTATTCCGGAAGGTTGCGCGTCAAGTCGTTGCCGGCCAGGCTGAAACTGGCTTGGAGATTGAAGGCAAACACGTGCCCCGGTACCTCGGCGTACCCAAGTTCCGGTATGGCATGAAGGAAGAGACCGAAAAGATCGGGATCGCTATGGGTCTTGCCTGGACGGAGTTCGGCGGTGAATTGCTTGTTGTGGAAGTCGCGGTGATGCCCGGGTCAGGCAAGCTCATGGTGACCGGAAAGCTGGGAGAAGTCATGCAGGAATCCGCCCAGGCGGCCATGAGTTACGTCAGGTCTCGGGCCTGGGGGCTGGGTCTGAAAAGCGACTTTTACGACAAAATAGACATTCACATCCATGTTCCCGAAGGGGCCACCCCGAAGGACGGCCCCTCCGCGGGCATTACGATGACATCCGCCATTATCTCCGCATTGATCAAGATGCCCTTCCCCAACGATCTCGCCATGACCGGCGAAATTACCCTCAGGGGACGCGTCCTCCCCATCGGCGGGCTGAAAGAAAAACTGCTCGCGGCCAAGCGGGGACTCTTAACGAGGGTTATCATCCCAAGGGAGAACGAAAAGGATTTGAAGGAAGTGCCCATGCGAATTCGGAAGGGCATGGAGATCATGGCGGTAGACCACATGGATGAGGTGTTGAGGATCGTGTTCGGAGATCTGGAGCTGAAACTCCTCCCGGAAGAGAATGTGCCAACCGAACCGTCCTTTCATCTCAAACAGTGAGGCCGTGGGACGGTTCGTTTGAAATCGAGCCGTCACGGGCATGCGAACGACGAGAATGCCATCCGTCCTATCGTTTCTGAAGGCATCTCAACAGGATAAGAGAGGGCCGTGCGGCTGAGACTTCCGGGAGATGCACGTATCGCTCAAGTCAGTCGATGCATGGCCTCACGGCTGTCTCGTAGTGGTTGGTGATGACGATTTTTTTCCATCACAAGGGAACCTTACTATAATAACAGAGATCTGAACTAATAGCACTTCAGGAAGAGGTGAAGCATGTTGAAGATGGAAGGCGCCAGGGTACGAATGACCCCGGAGAATGTTCACCAGATGCTCAAGCAGGGCCTCACCTTCAAGGAGATCGCTGCACGGTGTGAGGTGTTCGAGGATGCTATCGACGCATCACTCGTGAGGTGGCTCAATGAAGGACGGTGGCCCATTGAAGAGGAAGTCGCTGCGTCTATGCAGTGAGAATCCGGGCCTTAATCTGCGTTCATTGGGAAGAGAAGAGACTAAGCATAGCCAAGATAAGGGATTTACGTAAATAACAACCAATCTCGGGACCGTCTGAGATTGGTTTTTTTATCACCGCTGCCCACTGCTCCTATCGCACCCGGCCTTATCGAGCACACTCTTGTTTTGATCAAAACATCGCTAGTTCTCAGGATGATATATCAAATCCCTATCATAAATCTGAGCGTTTGTTTCTAAGCTGATATTTTTCCGATTTTTTATTCTTGTGTTCCCTGTGGAGCAATGGTAATCACTTCGCAGTTCCGGTCCCTCCCCGAATAATGCGCTGACCGGACAACGCTGACA
>JARRRG010000200.1:0-6121 GCA_037380965.1 Deltaproteobacteria bacterium | reverse complement strand
CCCGTCGCGATCTACAACCTTGCAAGCTCAGTAAACGAGGTCGGACGCGGGTGCAGCTTTCATCCGCAAATGAGATGTGTCCGGCAGCCGGGCGTCACGAGGTTCTGTGAAACCCTTTTGCCTCACCCGATTTCCCCGGTTTAAACCGCCCAATGGAGCTTGACAGAGGGGGTTTGCGGTATATATGTGTAGGTTAGACGAAGTTTTTAGGCTGTAAGTCCGAGGCGGAGTCGGGCTCGGGCGTTGATTTCAGGTTTTTTGATGGTATTTTGCAACCTTTTCACTGACTTCAAAGGAATAGAGAAATGGCCAACGACATTGATAAACCAGATGAATTCAGCTCAGAGGACGCATCCAAGGCTCCTCAGATAGACTTTGACGACATTCCGGACGTGATGCCCCTCTTACCGGTCCGAGATGTCGTAATATATTCCTACATGATCCTTCCATTGATGGTCGGCAGGCAGCGATCCATTCGGGCGGTGGAGCAGGCCCTCGCCAACGACAGGCTCATTTTCCTGGCCTCACAGAAGGTCTCAACCGAAGAGGAGCCGACCCCCGAAGGCATCTATCGGACGGGCACCGTCGCGATGGTCGTCAAGATGCTCAAGCTCCCGGATGGCCGCGTCAAGGTTCTTGTCCAGGGGCTGGCCAAAGCGCGGATCGTTTCATTCCTTTCGACAGCCCAATATTTTAAAGTCAAGCTCGAAAAGATCCCTGAGCCGTCCGCGCAGCCCATAACCATCGAGGTCGAGGCGCTGATGCGGTCCGTGAAGGAAAACTCCGAGAAGATCCTTCAGCTTCGCGGGATCATATCCCCTGACGCGGTGGCGATTCTCGATTCCATTGAAGACCCGGGCAGATTGGCTGATCTCGTTGCCTCGAATTTGAAGCTCAGGGTGGAAGAATCTCAAGCAATACTGGAAGTGATCAATCCGTTTGAGCGTCTTGCCAAGGTCAATGAATTGCTCTCCAAGGAGCTCGAGCTCTCGGCCATGCAGGCCAAGATTCAAACTCAAGCAAAGGAAGAAATGGGCAAGACTCATCGGGAGTACTTCCTGAGAGAGCAGCTCAAGGCCATCCAGTCATACGGACATACCTGGACTGGATGGTCGAACTGCCCTGGTCCAAATCGACCCGGGATAAGCTGGATATTAAGAATGCCAAACAGATCCTGGATGAAGATCATTACAACCTTGAGAAGGTCAAAGATCGTATCCTGGAATATCTGGGGGTTCGCAAGCTCAACAGGAAGATGAAAGGCCCCATTCTCTGTTTTGTAGGACCGCCGGGTGTGGGGAAGACCTCATTGGGGCGCTCGATAGCTCGAGCTCTCGGCCGCAAATTCACGCGCATCTCCCTGGGAGGTCTGAGGGACGAAGCTGAAATTCGCGGCCACCGGCGCACGTACATAGGCGCATTGCCGGGCCGGATTATTCAGGGTCTCAAGAACGCGGGCTCGAACAATCCCGTGTTCATGCTTGATGAGATCGACAAGGTGGGAGCCGACTTCAGAGGCGATCCCTCCGCGGCCCTGCTCGAGGTGCTCGATCCCGAGCAAAATCATGCATTCAGCGACCACTATCTCAACGTGCCCTTTGACCTCTCCAGGGTGATGTTCATTACGACGGCAAACTTGGCGGATCCGATTATACCCGCGCTCAAAGACAGGATGGAAATCATTGAGCTTTCCGGGTACGTTGATGAGGAAAAGCTGAAGATCGCTCGACAATTTCTTATTCCGAGACAAGTCAAGGAGAATGGGATACGGATCGAAGATTTCAGAATCACCGATGAGGCAATACTCGGAATCGTGAATCTGTATACCCGCGAGGCGGGCCTGAGAAACCTCGAACGAGAAATCGCGTCGCTGTGCCGAAAGATAGCTCGCAAGATCGCGGAGGGGGAAGATAAGGTTCCCAGGATGACAGCCAAGAACCTTCACAGATTTCTGGGCGTGCCCAAGTTCCTGCCGGATGAAGAGCAGAGAGGCAACGAGGTCGGCGTGGCAACCGGCCTGGCATGGACCCCGTACGGAGGTGATGTCCTTCATATTGAGGCCACTCCCATGGAAGGCAAAGGCAATCTTCTGCTCACCGGCCAACTGGGAGACGTGATGAAGGAATCGGGCCACGCGGCCATGTCCTATTTTCGATCTCGTGCGGTCCGTTTCGGCATGAAGGAAAAATTCTACCATTCCAAAGACATCCACGTCCACGTTCCCGCGGGAGCAATTCCCAAGGATGGGCCCTCGGCCGGGGTCACCATGGCCACCGCGCTGGTAAGTGCCCTCACCGGGATCCCTGTCAGGGCGGATGTCGCCATGACCGGCGCGCTCACGTTGCGGGGAAGGGTCCTGCCGATAGGGGGATTAAGGGAAAAATCGCTCGCGGCACTGAGATCGCGCATCTACACGGTCATCGCGCCCGAACAGAATAAGAAGGATCTTGACGAAATCCCGAGACATATCCGACGCAAGCTTGATTTCAAGTTCGTCAAGCACATGGATGAAGTGTTAAAGATTGCTCTGGAGGAAGACCCGGAAAAAAAGGCTCAGCCAAGCCGGAAAAAGGAACCTGCCGACACGACCGGAACCGCGGCGGGAAGATCGGCGGCCAAGGGAGGTCGCAAGAGATCTCGCAGTGCCCCAAGTCGGGTTGGCTAGAAAGTCCAGGGAGAACGAGCCTCTTCAGATGAACCTACTCACTGTCGTGTACGTCGGTCTCGTCGTTGTGGGACTCGCCTGGGTCGCCTATCGGTTACGGGCTTACATAAGCGAACAGAGGGAACGTGAGTCCAGGTGGGTGGGGACGGGCGCGGAGAATGAGTTCCGTTCCTATCTGAAGGGCTTGGGAGAGACAAAGTCAACCAATAGCCAGGGCAAAAAAGAGACATCACGGAACGAGAGTCCCTCCCGACACGTGCCGGACCCGGTAGCAAACGACAAAGACGGCGGCACCACACGAAAAGGGTGAGAGGGGTTCCCCTCACATGACGACCTGCAGGGTGCTCAAGATGGTGGGGATGAGATGACGGGGGGACGAGAAATGTGCCATGAATCACCCGCGGCACGTTTCTCATGCCCCGGAGCGGAAACCGCCGCGGACACAGGCACTGATCTGCCGCAATCGGTCCGAACGATCTCGCGAGGGCGCTTCAACCGGCTTGCCTCAGGCCCGCTCGAGCAAATAGGCTTTGTCACCTTCACGTAATGCCTTGACCGCATCCTCAGCCTGCTTCGAAACCCTGTTCATCTCCACTTCGATCTCTTGCCGGAGCGCTTCATACTCATCGGTCGTCAGACCCTGGGGGACTTCCGCCGGCTTTCCAAATGCCATGACGATGGTACTGAACGGGAGCGGCAGGATCATACGGTCCCAGGAATTGAATTTTATTTGACGAGTCGCCCAGCTCACCAGAGGAACGACGGGATCACCGGTCTCACGTGCAATCACCACGATTCCCATCTTGACTTGCCGGGACGGTCCGCGGGGAGCGTCGACGGCGAGGCCTGAGCAGTATTTCCGCTCCTTGAGGATCTCAATCATTTCGTGAAGCGCGTCCTTCCCTCCGCGGGAAGAGGATCCTCGCGTCGTGTCGTATCCCCATCGGCGCAAGCATCTATCGATGAGCTCGCCATCCCATGACCGGCTCACCATGACAACCCCCGGATAGCGACGGCAATAATAAACAGGGAAGAGCATCGTGCCATGGAAACAGGCACAGGTAAACGGGCGTTTCCTGCACACTTGCTCCTCATAGTCTCGATTGAGGAAGATCTTTCTGGACGTGCGATCCACGAGTTTAAAATAGGCGCTCACGAGGCGGGGCACGAGGAACAGTACGAGCCTGAACCAGATCCGCGATCCTTTCTCTTTTTTCTTAGAGCTCATATCGTACCCTCCAAGCCCGGACCTCATTTCTCCAGTGCTTCCAGGGCTTCTTCAACTGCTTCCCGCACATCGGGGTCCGGATCGTCGGCTGCCTTGCGAAGGGCGGGGACGGCCTTCTGATTTCCGATTTTGCCCAGGAGTTCAGCCGTGTCTCCTCGCAGCGGTGCGTCCCGGTGAAAGAGAAGTCCCGTAAGTTCGTCAACGATGGGATCGAGGCTTCTCGGATCTCTTTCCAGAGCCTCTTCCATTGCCACAAGAGCGCCCATTCGTGAAGAGAATTCCGGTGACACATAGATGGGTACTATTGCCTCGGGTTTTCTCTCCCGGCACAGGAGGTCTCCGGCATCTTCGGCACGACCCGCCTGTATCATGGAGCTCAGAGCTTTGGTGAGGGCGCCGGCGTCCTCGGAAGGGAGCAAATGATCTATAATCTGTTCCTCGGTCAACTGCCCCACAAGGGTGGCGCGATCGTTAATGATTACCGTAGGAGTCGATTTAACCTTGTATCGGTCGGCCAGGTCGGGAAATTGGAGTGCGTCGGCAACGGTTACCTTGATCAGTGGTTGCCGCACGGCCATCGACAGAATCGTGCGCACGACGCGGGGACAATGAGGGCAAACCGGGGCTATGAGAACCAGAACGTGAGTGGAGGAAGACATCTTCCCCAGGCTTTCCAGGGCATCGGAGGAGGGGAGGGTCCTTGCTTGGCCCAGCCACATCAATGCGTCAAGAAACGGTGCCAGCTGCGAGCCCTCGGGCACGGCCGCGTAACTGATGTTGCCGCCAGTCGGGGACGAGAGCGTAAGTGAAGGCTTGCCCGCAAGAACCGTTTCCGTTGCCTCTTCCATGCTTACGAAATCGGACGAAACTCCGGCAACCTGCCGCGCCACATTGAGCAAATTCTTCTCAAACGGATCGTTGGTTCCCGCGCTGTTCACGAGAATGGACACAGGCCGGGACATCGTGTGGCTGGCCTGTTGCACTTTCATCAGGTCGGTGTCTGAGAGCACGATATCCTTCTTTCAACGCCGCACGAGGCGTTCCCGAGACTCTTTGTAAACCGTATCCCTTATGTTGACGGGAGGTCTCTTCCCGTGCGGGCAGTACATGCCACATGGCCGGTAAACAGGTTCACTGACCGATGGTATGCTCTATCAAAGTGCATGTCGGAATTCAAATCAATTCGAGTGGACGGAGGGACTATTTTCGTGACTTCCCGGCTCTATCACGTCGCGCAATGTCACGGTGAAAACGACCGGGGAAGCATTATCGTGACTTCACCGTATTCCACGCATCCTCCCGGAGAATGGTGCCAGAGACGGGTGTCGGTCATCGATGTCGGCAACCCGTTGTGGCACCCTGTACGCTTCCGCGAGACCGAGGCCGACGAGTTCCCGGGAACCCTCTGCCGGGCCTCCGAGCATTGCGGCCTTTCTCAAACAGGTAGCGGTCGAGCTTATTTCCCCGCTTCCCGATGAACCCGCGAACTCCCACTGCGAATCACGCGGAATCGTTTGCAGCGGGCTTCAAGGGCCGCCGGGGACGGCTGTGATCGTCACCTGACCGGAATCCGGTGGAAGAACATAGGGAGATTTTTGGCCTCGGACAGGTGCGGGCATATAACTCCAAAGATAGCCGCCTAATCGCTGAACCCCATAGATGGCCAGAGGAACCGCGCCATGATCCGGCTGCTGAGCTCGACCCTGAGGTCGGGGCATGGCCTTGAACGTCGGCTGGCCATAGTAGTTAGTCGGCCCGGCGTACGAACGATCGTACATCTGAAACTGCTGGGCCCATACCGGACATGCGCATAGCAGAGCGATCGCCAATACTATTGGAATTGTTGCTCTCATAACCGAACCTCAACTAGGCATATTTTCACCTATTATATCTATCATGGTCTTGCCGAGAAATAAAGAGCATTCGTAATCACTCTTGACAAAATTAAGAGAAATGTGACATAATTCAAAAGTTTTATCTCAGCAGGAGGTTCATCCTATGAGAAAAGCGTCAATGATAGTCATTACTAGCATCATTATGCTTACGCTGGCGATTCCTGCCTTTGCGGGTAACTCTACCGGGGTCGGTAATGTTTTTTACCGGGCGTCCAACGAAGTCTACGTTGGCGGGACATCCGCCCTGTCGGAAACCGAGTACCACGTGACCGAGATTCTCAGGAATACCTTTGGCCTGTTCAACCCTTGTCTCGATCTTGTCAAAGGCTGTTC
>JARRRG010000199.1:0-6939 GCA_037380965.1 Deltaproteobacteria bacterium | reverse complement strand
GTGGATCAAGCCGCTCGTTTTGGGATCTCGACCGAAGGAGCAATACTCTACTGCACGCTGGAGCCGTGCAAGTGGTGTTTCAAGCAGCTCATTCAGGCTGGGATCAAGGAGATCTATTTCGAGGAGGCCTACGAATCGGGTAACAAGAAATTTGATCTCTACTGGCGCAAGATCATGGAATCCCACGAAGGCATCACCGTGTTCCAACAGATATCGGTGCCTGCTGAAGAGCTCGAAATGGTTATTGACGCGCTGCGGGGTTGCGCGTCTCGGAACATGCCGGCCACCTCGCCTGACGATTTCGGTGAATTGAGCACCGACCAGCTCGCGGAAATCGTTGGGCTCAGCTCGGAGCAACGAGACGAGCAAGCCGAGAAATCCGAGAGCTAGGTCCGTTTCTATTCGTGAAGAATTTGGGGGAGAACGCATGAAGATTCGTTCGGTCGAGAGATTTCCCGAGCACGTGCTTGTCGAGAAGCTTCGGGACGTGACCATGCTCAAAGCGCCGGAGGTGAAGGTCTACGACAAGGCGTTCATCTCGGTTGAAAGGGTTGCCGTCCGGAGTCTCTCTCCGCCGCAGAATTATATCCTCCGCTCGGAGCTCAAGAAGGTTCGGGATCTGAAATGGGCTCTTGAAGACCACGGTGTCAATATTTACCGGCTTGATGGTTTTGCGAGGCTCATGCTGGAGGGTCACGAAGAGCCGATGGATCTTCTCCCGCCCATCGTGGAGGAGTCGATAGAGCAAGACGGGAGCGTACACCTGATCGTGAATGACGGGATGCACAGGGTGTACATGGCCATGCGTGAGTGGGTGATTCCTCAAGTCGTCCTGGTCCGAGGTATTCCCAAGCATTTACCATATTACGCCTTTCCGGTGCCGGGTGGCTGGACGAACATCGAGGAGCGTGACGACCTCCCGCCCGGATATCTGAAAAAATGGCATAGAATAGCCAATTACCATGCGCTGTACCGCAATTTCAATTCCGCGTTCAAAAACGTAGGAGGACCCCGGGAATTCTTCAGTAAGACGGGGTAAAGAGGATCGTTCGTGGAGACTGCGGAGCCGGCAGGCTCACGAGGCATGCCTCAACGGCGTGTCGTCGGAATCGATGAGTCGGCCCGGCTGTGCAGGGCCGGTTGCATGAGGATCGGCTGTCGAGACGGCCGAATGCTAATTGAGTCCTTGCAGGGATTTCTTGATGAGTCGCTTCACGATGGATCGGTTGACGAATCCCCTGACGAGTGAATCGGCAAAATCAATCCTGTCGAAATACAAACGGAGCTTCTTGATCTTGGCGCTCTCGAAAATGAGCACTTGCGCTTGCTTTGAAGCTATCTGAACGCCGGTATGGAGTTTCGCGCTCAGGACAAAGTCTTCGAAGAGCCTATTGCCATCGACCATGATCGCCACCGGGGTCAACTTCACCTCCGCCAGGTGTGAATTCATCCAGGTGACCCATTTCACGACCCCTTCTCTTCCCATGAGCCGTATGCCAAGAAGCTCAATTTCGCAATCCTCGGAGAAGCTCGACAATATGGTTTCATGGTCTTTTTCGTTGATAGCATAGTCCAACTTTTCGGCAACCTTACGAATCGTTTCAGCCGGTGGCATGCCATCCATCTGATCGTCTCCTCGTCTCGTTTGTTCGGGGCAGGCCGTGATGGTCACCCCGCGTGGTTTGGTGATTCGGATTCGTCTTAAGAGCGGATGTTACACTTTAGCGTCATAGTGGGAATATTGCATGGTGAAGATCCCCCGGCCCTGAGTCAGAGAGCGCAGAGCCGTGGAATAGCCGAACATGGTGGCCAGAGGAACCACTCCTTCTATGACGGAGGTCTTCCCGCGGGGAGTCACCCGTTCGAGCTTCCCTCGCCGGCTGTTCAGATCGGCTATCACTTCTCCGACGAATTCTTCGGGGACCACCACCTCAACGTCCATGTACGGTTCCAGAAGGATCGGGCCCGCCTTCTCACAAGCTTCTTTCGAAGACTGGGCGGCCGCCACTTTCATACCGAGGCCCGTCATGGACGGCCAATCCTTACCGACTGCTAGAAAGGTGAACTTGATGTCAACCACCTCATTGCCGGCCAGCACTCCTGCGAGGGTGGCTTCACGCGCGCCCTGCTCCAGATGGCCTCGCAACTCTTCAGGAATCCCGTCGAGTTCGGAATGGAACTCGAACGAGAGACCCTCTCCCCTGGGGGCCGGCTCCACCCGGACCGTGACGTCGCCCACATGTCGAACATCATGAATTTCTCGGTCAAACCGCGCATGGCCCTCAGCGGTGGAAAGGATAGTCTCCCTGAAGAGAACCTGAGGTTTGCCGGTGAGGACTTCGAGATTGTAGTCCCGTTTGAGACGATCCAGAATTATTTCCAGATGCAGCTCACCCATACCTGATATGAGCATCTGGCCGGTTTCTTCATCCTCGCGGTACGTGAAGGTAGGGTCTTCAGTCGTGATCTTTTCCAGGGTGGTCATCAACTTTTCCTGGTCAGCCCGCGTTCGGGGCTCAATGGCGATGGAGATGACCGGAGTGTGGGTGTCGAGAGTTTCGAGGACAATAGGGTGGGATGGAGGAGACAGGGTGACGCCGGTCTTTGTCTCTTTCAATCCTACGGCGAGGGCGATGCTCCCCGGGGGAGCCGATTTGACCCGTTCCCGTTTGTTCGCGTGCATGAGAAAGAGTCGCGCCACCCGTTCCCGCAGTCCTCGGGTCGCGTTGTATACCTCGGCCTCCGCGTTGAGTTGCCCTGAATATACTCGGAGGTACGTGGCCTTGCGGCCCTGATCCATCATCACCTTGAATGCAAACGCGCAGAGGGGATCATTACCCTGCGGGGAACGCACCTCTTCGGCTCCGGTTTCAGGATTGACGCCGACTATGGGAGGGACTTCCAGCGGTGAGGGGAGAAAGTCGATCACGGCCTGTATAACGGGCTGTACTCCCTGATTTTTCAGGGCTGAGCCGCAGAGAACCGGAACAAAGGTATTTGACAACGTTCCCAGTCTCAATCCTTCCTTGATCTGGTTCTCATTGAGATCGTCCGTTTCAAGATACTGTTCGAGAAGCTGCTCATCCATTTCAGCGGCGGATTCGAGCATAAAGTTGCGGGCCTTCTCGGCCTGTTCCACCAATTCGGACGGAATGTCGACGTACTCGAACTCTTGCCCCTGCGTCTCTTCATCCCAGACGATCCCTTGCATCCGGATGAGATCGATCACGCCGACGAAAGTGTCGCCTGAAAATACGGGCAACTGTATCGGTACCGGCTTGGCATTGAGCCGCTCTCTCATCATCGAGACGGCATGATCGAAATCAGCCCCTAATCGATCGAGTTTGTTGATGAATGCTATTCTCGGCACATGGTACCTTTCGGCCTGATGCCACACGGTCTCTGTTTGAGGCTCAACCCCTCCGACTGCGCACAGAACCGCGACCACACCGTCAAGCACTCGCAGGCAGCGCTCCACTTCAATGGTGAAATCCACATGCCCGGGAGTATCGATAAGGTGAATGTCATAGCCCTTCCACAGAAAGCTCGTCGTCGCGGAAGTAATGGTAATGCCCCGTTCCTGTTCCTGGGGCATGTAATCCATGGTGGCCGAGCCTTCATCAACCTCGCCGATACGGTGGATCTTCTTGCTGTAGAAGAGAATTCTCTCAGTGAGGGTAGTCTTACCCGCGTCGATATGAGCGGTGATTCCTATGTTCCTTATTTTCAAGATATTCTTGTCCACGACGGCTCCGCTTATGCGCTGAGTATCCTCTTACTGTCGCATGTTTATGCAGATCAGGCAAGTGGTACACCGTGGCTACGAATAATCTCAGGCATGGTAATTCGCCAATATGGTTTGCTTTTTTCCAGTTCACGTGGTACATTGAGGCCTCGTGAAAGAGGATGCTCGGCTCTCCGGCAGGTGCCATCATGGAAACGATGTCCAACTTTTTTGAATCACTCAACACACTCTTGGGAGTCAAGACCCCTGGGGAACTGTTATTTAATCCCATCTTCATAGGCATTTGCATCGCCGTCTTCATCTATTGTCTGATCAAGGGATGGAAATTCTTCAGTCTCACCATATTGGGGCTGTTGGGTGGAGCGCTCATCTTTCATTATTTCTATCCGGAAAAAGGCTCAGATCTTACCCAACTGGTCATGTTCCTCGCAGTCATGGGAGGGCTGCTGCTCGTCCTGATCTACCTCGGGTTCGTTCGAGAGTAGCCCATCATCGGAACTCCAATTCCTGAGATCGTGAGGCCGGTCCCGGGCTGGAAAAGCACATCGGGTCTGAGGGGGAAAGCATCATCGCGCCCGCAGACTCATCCGAGCAAAAGACTTGCAGGGAGGAGCCGCTCGGGCTTCCGCTGCACAGGACCTTGGACATCATCCAGACGCGGCCGTTGCACGCACGGTAATTGCTTTACCCTGTCCGGTTGCGGGAAGATCCCTGGCACCGCGTGAGAAGCGCTCGACGGCAGAGGGAAGGAGCGAAGCGCAATTTATGCCGTACCTGGTCGACGGAAACAATGTAATGGCGCAGACCGTGGGCTGGCATCGAGATAGAGCGGCCGCGAGAAAACGGCTTATCCGTGATCTCGCTCGCTTTGTTGCAATTCGAAAAGTCAAAGTCAGGGTCGTATTCGACGGATCGCCGGATGACGAATTTCCTGAGGGCCGTAAATACAAAAGTGTCCTGGTCCTCTACGCGAAACAGGGCTCGGACGCGGATTCCCGCATTAAGGGCCTGGTCGACAAATCCACCAACAAGCGTGACATCACCGTGGTTTCTTCGGATAAGGCCCTTGGCTCGTACGTGGCCGGCCGCGGCGCGAAAGTACTCACCTCGTGACCGGGAGCGGGTCGATGTCGATGAGTGGTTGCATTTCTTCCGCGATCGAGAAGAGTAACCGGCCAACATTTCCGGAGCGCTGGGGAGCGAACCGATCAGAGCCTACGAGGTATAGAGGTCGCAGGCAATGAGGCAGCCCACTCGGGGTGATTACCCGCCCGGCTTTTCCCTACTCCCCGATGGTGGTGACGCGGCATTGAACATGCGGGCCGCGACAATTGTGAATGCGATCGCGGTCTTTTCCCTTCGGCGTGGAGGATGCTCTCCCCCGCCATTCGATTCCCTGAACTTTTCAATCAATGAAGGAGATACCCCGGAAAACGTTCGTGCGAATCTCTCTCTACTGAGTGGGCATCTCTTACTGGACCCCGCGAGGATCGCCTTCGCCAGGCAGGTGCATGGAAGCGCGATAGAAGTGCTGGAATCGGTTCCCCGGATCGCGCCGACCGCGGATGCGCTGGCGACTGCCGTTCCAGGATTATTTCTCGCAGTCAAGACCGCTGATTGTCTTCCGATTCTATTGCTGGATCCCGCACGCCGCGTGGTCGCGGCCGTGCATGCCGGCTGGAACGGCACGCGGCGGCGCATCGTTCGAAACGTCGTTCGAATGATGAAGAGCGAATTCAGGAGCGATCCATCCGATCTCCTTGTTTTCCTCGGTCCGGCTATCGGCTCCTGCTGCTATGAGGTGGGCGAAACGGTTCTGGTCCCGTTTCGTCGCGAGTTCCCTGGAGCGGATTCTTTTATCGTGAGCCTCGGGCAACGTGAGAACGCTGATCCATTCCAGCGGCACAATCCCGCGGATCCCATCGCGGAGAGCTCGGAATTCCTGCGGGCTCGAGGATTGGAGCCTCGACCGCTCACCGCCACCCGGGAAGCCTCGAAGAGCTTTCGACTGAACCTCGTGGGGGCCAACCGCGCGGAGTTGCGACGCGAGGGCATTCCCGAGAACCACATCTTCGCAACAAATCTCTGCACCGCGTGCTACCCCGACCTCTTCTTCTCACACAGGAGAGATCACGGGCGGACCGGACGCCATATCGCTATCGTGGGATTTCGGCCGTAAGCCGATGCGACCGGAAAAGTGCCCGCTGCGTCTTCAGGGAGCACGTACGTCGGAATACCGGCCTCATGGAGTCTGGCACGGTCCGGCGCGACTTTCTGCAACGTTCCGATAAAGCACGCGATAATCGGCTGGGGGTAATGTTTGGCGAGCTCGATGAGCGCGTCGGACGGATAGGGCCAGTTTTTGTGCTCGCAGAAGATTGCGAGAAGCGCGTCCACCGAGGGATCATCAAGAATAGCCTCGGCAATGTCATGGAACGGTTTGGAGAGAAAAGCGCCGGCCGCGCCATCCACGGGGTTCTTATAGACTACCGGCACGGAAGGCCCAAGGATGTCTGCTATCTTCGCGAGGGTCGTTTCCTGGAGGTCGGCCAGCTCGCACCCCGGTTCTTGTTGGAGTATGTCCCATGCAACGATGCTTGGCCCCGCGGTATGGGTGAATATTCCGAGCCGCTTACCCTGGGGAACTGTTCCAACCGCCAGCGCCTTGGCTGCGGCAACCATTTCTGAAACGGACGATACAATGTGAGCGCCCGCCTGCTCGAGCACCCCTGTCCATATGCCGTCAGCGCCCGCGACCGCACCGGTATGGGTGACGGTTACACGGTCCGCTTTCTCGCCTCGGCCGCCTTTGTACACGAGAACCGGTTTTCGTGCCGCGGTCTCCGCAAGGCTTTTGAAGAGCGCCCGGGGATCTGAAGAGCCTTCAATGAAGATACCGATCGCCCGGGTGTCCGGATCGTCTTTGAGGTAATCCAGCAGCGTATGGAATTCGAGATTTACCCGGTTTCCCACTCCGATCCACTTGGCGATGCCAAGGCCCTCATCAT
Source organism: Deltaproteobacteria bacterium (assembly GCA_037380965.1). Lineage (GTDB taxonomy): Bacteria > Desulfobacterota > Desulfomonilia > Desulfomonilales > Desulfomonilaceae > JARRRG01. The sequence continues at coordinate 186 of JARRRG010000199.1, read as the reverse complement.
CTGATCTTCCTTTCATGCCAAGGCCAATGCCGCCACTCTGACTGAGGAACGACACGTAACCGGGATGAAGAATTCGTGGATAAAAGGAAACGTTTAACCATGCCCGCGCGTTGAGAAACCCCAGAGTATTCGGCCCGACCACAGGCATGTCACCCGCGGCTTCTCTCAATTCCTCCTGGAGTTTTA
>JARRRG010000198.1:0-5069 GCA_037380965.1 Deltaproteobacteria bacterium | reverse complement strand
ATTGGATGGCGGCCCGCCCGGCAGGCAGAAGACCGGCTTACCCTCGAGGAGTCCCATGCCCACGGCCTTCCCGGGCCCCATTCTCACTCTATGGAATTTAAGCTCCCATCCGAGCGATTCCAGTACGGTCACGATGAGATCGCGGTTGCCTTTCCAGGCTCCGCCGGAGGTAATGATAACGTCCGATTCAGGAAGCATCTCCTGTACGGCCCTGGTGAGGGACTCCATTGAATCGCCGGCGACTCGCGCTTCAGCCTGGATTCCCCGGCTGCTGAACCAGGCCTGTTGAAGCGCAAGATTGCTCGCGAAGAGTTTGCCCGCTTGAGGCGTGCTGCCCGGTAAGAGCACTTCGTCTCCGGTTCCCAACAGCCCGACGCGGGGCCGCTGATGGACCGGCACCTCTGAGATCCCACCTCCAACGAGCCGACCGATTATCGAAGGTGTCAGCTCACGTCCCGCTTCAACCAGCGTCTCGCCCGCGGCCACATCAATGCCCTGTCGGAGGATATTCCTTCCCGGTTCCGCGTCGGCAACCGCGCGTATGACGTCATTTCCGGGCTCCGCGAATTCTTCGGCCAATACTGCATCCGCGCCGACAGGAATGGGAGCGCCGCTGAGCACCTGAATCGCCTTGCCTCGGCTGACGACCGCGCTTGACTGGCCCCCCGCGCTCACGGAATCGATAATTTGAAGCGTGATCGGGTTATTCCGACTTGCATTCGTGAGATCCGCGGAGACAACCGCGTACCCGTCTTTCACGGACACGTCAAGCGAAGGAGAATCCACCGCGGCATAAAGAGTCTCCGCGCAGGCCCTGCCCGCCGCGAGCGCCGGGGAAACCATTTCGGAAGCCATTGGAATGACACAGCTCATCGCCATGTCAACGGCCTGATCAAACCCGATGTCGTACGACTCCCTGTTTGTTCCGGGTTGTCTCATGATTCGTGCCCTCTTCGAGCCGTTCGCGCAGAAGCGTCTCTCAGAATGTATCCGATACTGAGGCCTCGAACGAACATGGTCCACAGGGGAGGGTACGTCGCACCCTCCCTCGAATCAGTCTGCCTGCTCAGTCCGGTGACGAGAACTCTTCGGGAAATTCCTCCCGCAGCATCGCGTCATATTCTTTTTTCCAGTCATCCCCGAACATTTCCCTGCACATATGCTCCATGTCCTTCTTGAATCCTTCCGGATCGCGCTGCTTCCATTCACGGTCCCGAGCCTTCATCTGTTCATGGGCGGCTTCGGAAGCGGGATCGGTGACGAGCAGTCTGAAGCTCTTGTCCAGGTCATCCGAGTAGTTTTCATCATCTGAGCGAGTCATGGGTACCGAAACTCCTCGAGTATTTCTCATCCGTAAATTCCCAATTCCATCTATTGTGCACCTTTTGTCCGAAGAGACGCAACCCCGATTTCGAATCGATTTGGGCGCGGGCAGCAGTACAATTCAGGGCGGGGAAGCTTGATGTACGGTGCGTTCCAGAGAGGCGATCTTGATCGAGCGCCGCGTCCGGAGACCTATTGCCGCAAGGTAAGCGATGTTTCTTATCGGCCTCACAGACTCACGCGCTCCTGATCGATATCTGCGCATGGGTAATGATTTGTCGAGCCGAGCCACGTGCCAACGGCCCAGGGAATTCTTATAGTATGAGAAAGCGTGGTAGTGCGTGAGGGGTGAACATGGCATGAACGGAATAGAATTGCAAAGGCTCGAGCCTGAAAAGCACGTGGGGCTCGTGGTGGTTATCACGGGATACGGGAAGGGAAAGACCACATCCGCGCTCGGCATGATTTTGCGAGCCGTTGGACACGGCTTGCGCGTGTGCCTCATACAGTTCATGAAGGGGGACATGTATGCCGGAGAGATCGATGGCTTAAAAAAATTGGCGCCACTCGTAGAGCATCACCTGACCGGCAAGGGCTTCTGCGGCATACAGGGCAACCCGTACCCCCATAGCGAGCACCGGGCAAACGCGCAGGACGCGATCAAATTGGCGAAGGACAAGATGCTTTCAGGCGAATTCGATATCCTGATCTGTGATGAGATCAACAATGCACTCAATTTGAAGTTGGTGGACCTTCCGCAGGTCCTCGATCTCATCGAGAGCAAACCGCCTTCGATGCATCTCGTGCTGACCGGTCGAGATGCCCATCCCGAGGTGATCCGGCGCGCTCATACCGTGTCGGAAGTGAACGAGATCAAGCACGCCTATCGGGATGAAATTGAGCCGCAGAAGGGGATCGATTACTGAGAGCCCTTCAAGAGATCTTTCGGGTACAAGGAGGACCAAGGCATGCCAGAGACCATACGGTGGGAGGCAGATCTGCAAATGGCACTTTCCATGGCCAGGGTACAGGAAAAGCACGTGTTGGTGAATTTCTTCAACCCGGGGTGAGGCGCGTGCAAGCAGATGGATGCGGTTACGTATCCCGATCCGAAGACCGTCCAGTTTGTGCTCGAATCGCTGATCCCGCTGGGCGTGGATGTCAGCGGCGGCCGCGACCTGGCTCTGAAATTCCAGATCAAGTACACTCCCACGACCGTCCTGCTGGACGACGACGGAAAGGAGCACTACCGTTCCGTCGGTTTTGAGCCGCCACAGGAGTATATCCCGTCACTCATGCTCGGGATAGGCAAGTCCTATTTTGACAACAATCGCTTTAACAAGGCTCTTTCTGTTTTTCGGAGGCTGCTGGCGGAATACCCGAGCAGCAAAGCAGCTTCGACCGCGGCTGGATTGAGGGATGCGTGCCTCAAGAAAGGTGCGGCCGCGTAGCCGACGTGCTCGCTGCGAATCGGTGGCAGGGCAGGCCCGTTCTAATTGATCAGGCCCCGGGAGAGGAGGAAGTCACGCGCTACTTCCCTGGCGGTGCGTCCTTTCTCGTCAACCTCGTAGTTCAAGTGCTGCATGGTTGAATCGTCGAGCGTTCCTCCCAGCTCGTTGAGCACATCACGGATTTCAGGATGGGCCCGCAGGGTTTCCGATCGCACCACAGGCGCGGCATAATAGGGCGGAAAAAAATGGCGATCGTCCTTGAGCGGTTTGAGGTTATAAGCCGGGATGCGGCCATCCGTGGTGTACGCGCAGATAACGTCAACTTCTCCCCTCGCGACTGCCTGGTACATAATGGCAGGATCGAGATCGCGGACTTCGCCGAAACGGAAACCGTACGCCTTCTGGAGACCCGGATATCCGTCCGGTCGTTCGGAGAACTCTGCGGTCCACCCGGCCCTCAGGCTGGGCGCGACCTTAGCCAGGTCGGAGATCTTGTCCCATCCGCGTCGTCTGGCCTCATCCTTTCTCACGGTTATCGAATAGGAGTTGTTGAAACCGAAAGGTTTAAGCCATTCGGCATTGAATCGTTTGCGATACGCGCGGCGCACAATCTTGAGTGCCTCTTTCGGGTTTGACACGGCGCGGTGCTTAAGAATCGCGGTCAGTGCCGTTCCGGTATACTCCGGATACAGGTCGATTTCTCCCCTCACGAGCGCGCCGTGATTGATCATGGTTCCGCCGAGATTGAACAGCCGCTCTACCTTGAGGTTGGTTCGATCTTCGATGAGCTGGGCCATCATCTCACCGAGGATGAATTGTTCGGAGAACCTCTTCGAGCCTATGCGGATCGTCCCGGACCACGGCCCGTCCGCCGCGGTCCGGTCCATGCCCGGGGAGAGGGGAGTAACAATCGCCACAACCCCCACCACAAGCAGGAATACCGGTTGAACGAGAGCCAACCGTTTCAATGCGGTTCGGAACGGTCCCTTTTCCGCTTTTCGCAGCGGCCGAAGACCCCATTCGGCCCCTCCTATGGAAAAATCCACCACGAGTGCGAGCAGTGCTGCAGGTATGGCTCCGAGGAGGATGAGTCGAGTGTTTGACAGTGCCAGACCGCGGTTGATGAACTCCCCGAGTCCGCCGGCTCCAATGAAAGCTGCGAGGGTTGCAATGCCCACCCCGACTACGGCTGCGGTTCGTATTCCCGCGATGATGAACGGCATGGCCAGCGGCACGTTGACCATCCAGAGCTGTTGGTGCTCGGTCATGCCGATTCCGCGGGCTGCCTCCATGACTTCGGGTGATACCCCCTCCAGACCGGTCAGGGTGTTGCGGACAATGGGTAAGAGCGCATAGAGGGTGAGTGCGATGATTGCCGGGATCACCCCGATCTTCCCGAGGAGCGCGAGAAGGATGGCAAGCATGGCCAGGCTCGGAATGGTTTGAAGAATGCCCACCGAGCCCAAGACCGCGCCTCGCATTCGTACAAGCCGGGAAGCGAGAATTCCCAGTGGAATTCCCGCGAGGATTGCCAGGACCGTCGAGACTCCCGTGAGCAGAATGTGCTGGCCCGTGAGGAGCCAAAGCTCCGGCAGCCGATTCGACACAAATGTTATCCAGTCGGAGCCGTTCATAGCACGTCCGCAAACGCTTTCAGTTGCCTGGCGGGTTTTCCGAAAAGATCTCGGACTATTGGACTTGCCGGATTGCCAAGCACGTCCTCTTTCGTCCCGATCTGCTCGAGGGCGCCGCGGTGGAGAATCGCGATGCGATCCCCCAGGGTAAGGGCCTCGAAGATGTCGTGGGTGACAAATACGATGGTTTTGCCGAGCCGCTTTTTCAGGTCGAGCATCTCCTGTTGGAGAGTGTCGCGGGTAACGGGGTCCAATGCGCCGAAAGGTTCGTCCATCAGCAGGTAGTCAGGATCAGGCGCAAGCGCCCGGGCAACGCCGACCCTTTGCTGCTGGCCGCCGGAAAGCTCAGCAGGATACCGCTCCGCGAACTGATCCAACGAGAGCCCGACGAGCTCGAGAAGCTCCTCGGCCCGCTCCTGTCGCTTTGATCGAGACCAACCGAGGAGCCGAGGTACGATCTCGATGTTCTCCTGAACGGTCATGTGCGGAAACAAACCGATCCCTTGAAACACATATCCGGTGGATCTGCGAAGCGTCACCGGATTCTGTTTCGTCACGTCGCGACCGCCGACTTCAATCGTTCCACTCGTCGGTTCTATCAAGCGGTTGATCATCTTCAGTGTGGTGGTCTTGCCGCAGCCGGATGATCCGACCAGGACCA
>JARRRG010000197.1:0-6228 GCA_037380965.1 Deltaproteobacteria bacterium | reverse complement strand
CTTGGTGTATCGGAAAAAGAGAAAGAGCAGCACCATGAGACCCACCGCGGTAACGATCGTCACCACTTCCAGCTTGCTGATAAACAGGTCTCCGACCATGTACGTATCATACGAGGTTATGGGAAAAGGAAGCTCTCTCTGATCCGAGCCCCATTTCCACGACACGAGGCCGAAGATGATCATCTCGAGGCTCAGCGTCATGATGATCAAACCGAGGACCGTCGGGTCCTTGGCACGGCGGAGAAAGAGGAACTCCGCGCACGTTCCCAGGAGAAACGCGAAGAGCAAGGTCAATGGAAGAGAAATCCAAAACGGGAGGCCATACGTGTGGAGCAGCAGGAACGTGAAGTACGTGCTGAGCATGGCCATATCGCCCTGAGCGAAATTCAACACCTCGGATGTCTTGTAGATGATGACCATCGCGAGCGCGATGAGCGCATACGCGCTCCCCACCGCGATACCTCCCAGGACTATCTGCAAGAACATGAGAATCCGCACTCCTTCCAAACCGGACCGTGTACCATGCGACTGACGAACGATTCCACCCGAGCCAAGACCACTCTCCTAGAAGGGAAAACTCTTCCAATAGATCTTGGTTCGAATCCAGAAGCCGAACAGACCCAGCGGCTCAAACACAATGATCAGGAACATGATGAGGCCGTACACGATGAACTGAACGTTTGGGAGCCCTGAAACGGAAAACCATCTCTCCGACAAATGGAGCAGGACCGATCCCACGACCGGCAAATTCTGGATCGCAGCCAGCTTGAGGTTGAGCAACGACAAGAGGATCGCGCCGGCGACCGAGCCGAAAATCGACCCTAACCCTCCTACGACAACCATTGCCAGGAAGAGTATGGAGAGCATCAGGTTGAAAATCTGCGGCTCGATGAACCCAAGAGAAAAAGCGAACAGGCCTCCCGCCACACCGGTATAAAAAGCTGACACCGCGAACGCGAGCGTCTTGTAAAAGGTCAGATTCACGCCCATGGTCTGCGCGGCTACGTCGGAATCGCGGATCGCTATGAATGCGCGTCCTACTTTGGTCCTGGTCATATTACGCGCGGCCATGGTCAGGAATATTGCCACCGGTACGATGAGCCAGTAGAGGTCGAAATCGTTTGCGAGCACCAGAGTCCCCAGCGAAGGATGGGGCGCATGGAGACCCTGTCTCCCTCCGAACAGCTCCCACCGGCCGATGATCTGGGTGACGTTCAGGCCGAAGCCCAATGTGGCAATGGCAAGGTACGGACCCTCCAGCCGAAGTGCCGGCACTCCCAGGAGAAAACCGAAGACCGCGGTCCCCAAACCGGCCAGGGGCAGAGCAATGAAGAACGGGAGTTGAAGCTTGATCATCAACAACACCGTTCCGTAAGCCCCCAGCGCGAAAAAACCCGCATGACCGAGCGAGATCTGACCCGCGTAACCCACGAGAATATTGAGACCCACAGCGACAATGACGTTTATGGCCACGTAATTGGCCATATAGATGTAGTAATTCCTCCCCAGATGAGCCGCGACAAATGGGAAAATCGCCAGGCCAATCATTGAGACCACGAACCAGAAGAGCACCACGCCGGACGAAAAAAGCCGGATATCTTCGTAATGGTCCCGCTTCATGTCCATGGTGACTCTTCCTTCTCGCGCGAGCACTCGGCCCTGTCATGAGATCCGGAACGCAATGAACGGTGACTCAAACCTCCCCTGGACTGGGCAACATCGATTCATCGAGCGCGCAAACCGCTCGTGGTACCGGTGCTGACAGCGGCCTCTCCGCTCCAGCACCCATACCCCTCAATCCATGCCGGCTTTCCCCTGGACGACGAACGTGATATTCGGATTACCAAACAGTGACTTTTTGCAGCGCTAATGTCAACAGTGATCTTCGGAAGCTCCGCGCTTCACAATCTCCATCGAAGATTTGGCGGGCACGCGCCGACTCGAGCGAGGTGCGCGTTCACGGTCGGCTCTCGGATCGATTACTCCCTGTTTGCATCGGGGGCAAATCCCCTTCGCAAGGTATTCTCGCTGATGCTCCTGATATTCATGAACTGCAGCAGATAATCCGGGCCACCGGCCTTCGAGCCGACGCCGGACATACCGAAGCCGCCAAAGGGTTGCCGCCCCACAAGAGCACCGGTTATCCCTCTGTTGATGTATACATTGCCTACCGCGAGCTCGGATTTGACCCTGCGGATATGCTTCGGCCTCCTCGAGAAAACGCCGCCGGTCAACGCGTACGGTGTGCCATTGGCAATGTCGATGGCCGTGTCCAGATCCGGCGCCCGCATGACCGCGACCACGGGGCCGAATATCTCCTCCTGGGCAAGGGGCGAGTCAGCATTCACATCCAGGAAGACGGCCGGGCCGATGAAATACCCTTCACCTTGAGCCTCCCGGACAAATTCCGTGTTCCCGTCTCTGCGTCCGATCTCTCTGTACCTTCGAATCTTGCTCAGGGCCGCTTCATCCACCACCGGTCCCATAACGCACCGCGGCTCCTCAGGAGGAGCTATCTCCACGCTCTCCGTCGCATCTTTGAGTCTGCCGCACAATTGATCGAACACCGCCCCTACCGCGATCACCCGTGAGCACGCGGAACACTTCTGGCCTTGAAACCCGAACGCGGACTCCACAATGCCTTTTACCGTCTCATCGAGGTTCGCGGTCTCGTCCACAATAATGGCGTTCTTGCCGCCCATCTCGGCAATCACCCGTTTGACGTTTCTCTGCCCGGGCCGTGTCTCACCCGCTAATTGCACGATCCGCAATCCCACTTCCCTGGAGCCGGTGAACGCGATGAAATCTATGTCCGGATGAGAAACAAGGTATTCTCCCACTTCATGGCCGGGACCGGGCAGGAACTGGAGAACGCCGGCAGGAAGCCCCACGCGCCTGAACACCTCGAAAAGCTTCCAGCCGAGAACCGGTGATAAGCCGGACGGCTTGAAGATGACGCAGTTTCCGGTGACGATGCCCGCTGACACCATGCCGGTTGGTATGGCGAGGGGGAAGTTCCAAGGGGAGATGACCACCCCGACCCCCTTGGGCCCGTACCGGTATATGTTTTCCTCGCCCGGGTACGAGCCGAGGAGACGCGGGGCTCCCAGCCGGATCATCTCTCGGCCGTAGTATTCCAGGTAGTCGATTGCCTCCGTAACGTCACCGTCAGCATCTCTCCAGGTCTTTCCCACCTCATAGACCTCGAGGGCCATAAGCTCGAACCGAGCTTTTCTCAACTCTTCAGCCGCGTTGAAGAGAAACCGCGACCTCTCTTCAGGTGTGGTGCGCCTCCACGCGGTCCATGCCTCCCGCGCGGCCGCGACCGCAGACGCAGCGTGTGTACCCGCGGCGGAAGCGACTCTCCCGACAACCTCATCCGGTCGGGCCGGGTTAACCGACGGGGCGTCGTTTTCTGTCCAGGCCTCCTCGTCCCTGATAACGATTGGATATCTCGAGTTAAATTCCTCCCTCACCCGCGCGAGAGCCTCCTTCATGGCTTGCCTGTTCTCTGCTTTCGAGAAATCTATGGCTGGCTCATTGGCAAAGGCGTGGTCCTCGTTTTCTTCTGCAGGAGGCTGCGAGGAAGGGTGCGGAGCCCGTATCAGTACTGAGAAAGGCGTCTCTTCCAGGAATGACTTCCTCAGGAAGGACTCATTGGACGTGTTCTCGAGGAGCCGCCGGATCAGATATGCCATTCCGGGGATCAGCTCTCCAACGGGAGTGTATGCCCGGACCCTGAAGCCCATCCGCTGCAACGCGGTCCGCACCGGTTCCGCCATTCCATAGATCGTCTGGAATTCGAACGCATCCCTCGGCAGGTCCATGGTATCTGCAACGGCGATCGCATGACTCAAGCTCCTGATGTTGTGTGTGGCGAAGGCCGGACGAACATGTTCGATGTTTTCAAGGAGTAATGCCGTGAGCTCTTCGAAGCTGTGGTCGGTCTCCACCTTATCCGAGATCACCGGCACCGGCCATCCTTTCTGCCGGTTGACCACGCCTTCATAGTCCCAGTACGCCCCTTTCACGAGACGTATGGTTATTCTCCGTTGCCTGGCTTTAGCCCATTCTATGAGTGCGAGGAGATCTTCTTTCGTATCTCTCAGGTACGCCTGGAGCGCGAGGCCGCCGAACGCGAAGTCCACATGTTCATCAAGGAGCGCTTTGAAAATCTCGATGGTGAGGTCTTTCAGATAGTAATACTCCATATCGATCGTGAGGGAGACACCCTGTTCCTTGGCCTTCTGAACGACGGGGCGTAAACCCTCGGTGGTATGCTGGATGGAACCTTCCCAGTTCACGGGGTTCATCTGGGAGTAAAACGATGTTGGCTTGAGGGAGATGTCGAGGCGAGGTATTAGTCCCTTGGAATCAAGGTCCAGAATAGGATTCGGTCTCCAGTTCTTTACCTGCGGGGGAAGAAAGGTGAGAAGATCGAGATACCGTTCCGTGTAGATCTGTGCCTCCCGGTCGCTGAGCACCTCTTCACCCAACAGATCGATGCTCATCGCGACACCGTCGCTGTCGAGCGCCTCGAGTGCCGTGAAAGAGTCCATCGGGTCTCGTCCCGCGATGAAGTGCCGGGCGAACGACTCCACTCCCGCTCTGATGGCTCTCCCTGCAAGATTGGGGATGAAACCTTCCCTCGAAATGCGCTTCAGACCTTGCCGAACAATCCTCGGAGCAGATTCCACGTCAGCGAGGTACTCATTGAGAACGCTTACCACAACGGCATCGGTTCTCAGTGAAGGGAGCACATCGACAAACCGGAAGAGCTGGGTCTTGAACGTGTCGTCCTTCATCGCGGACTCCATGATCTTGCCCTTCCACCTCATCCGGTTCATGAGGGTAGGGATCTCCTCACCAATCAATGAGTAGATCTCTCGTCCCGTCTTCTGTACCGCCTGCTCCAAATCCTGGTTCCGGCTCATGAGCTGCACTCCATCAACCGAGGGGATTCGTCGGTCCGTACCTTCACGGTGTCATGTCGCGGCAATCGGATCTCCAGAGAAGAGAGCCACCAATAACAGAGTACCGATGCTCGAAGGGGGAGAGGCGTCTCCCCCTTCGAATCATGGCGCAGCGTGGCGCTCTTACCCTGTATGTCCGAGGCGTAGCCACGGACCGCTGGTGACCACCGACCTGGATTACAATCAAAATCGCGAAATGGTATCAGGCATTGAACAGAAAAACGAACGAACCGCGGCTCAAGCCCCAAAAAGGCGCGTGCATGGACTGAGGATCAGGCTGAATCTCGCGAGTCGCCAACCGGGAAAGGCACAATCGCAGCCGCCGCGACCGGGAATGGAAGCCTGAAGCTCCGGGATGTCACTTGTGTTCCAGGGCCTTGATCGATTTGGTATAGAATTCGGCCTCTTGCTTGAGGCCGTGCTCTTTGCAGAACGCGGCAAGCGCATGATAGCGCTGGAGAGGATCTGCTCCGGTGGCCCACCAGATCTTGGCCACACATTCCGGGCAGCACGCGATGGGCCTGCGATCGGCTTCCTCACGATGGTTGCTCCCGCACATATTGCACGCATACGCGGTGCAATGGGTCATGGAAAACATGTGACCCATCTCATGGGTCGCGGTCTTCATGGTGCGCAGAAGACAGATTCGGAACCCCGCGGGCCCGGCATCCGGGTCGCCGTTCCGGTAGATCGACCAGACACCGACCCGCTCGACCAGAGAGGCCTGGCCGAACACGAAGTTCCAGCCTCGCCCGGGCCAGAGGTCAGAGGTTGTGAACGCGATGTATGCCACCGCGTCCAGAGGGAGGCGTGGACGCAGCAGCTTCTCGAGCACGTAGGTGGTGAGGATCTGGTGATCCCCCCATGACGGATGCACCCTCCGCGCGGTCGCGGGTATCACCGAGAGGGGCAGATCCTCCTGCACCTTCACCGGCAGACCGAAGTACAGACCGAGGAATTGCGCGGTAAGAGTGATGATTTCGCGCTGTGTTGAAGAAAACTCGCCTAACGGCTGCACATAGATGGTGCGTCGCTCCCGGGTCGGGAGAACCGGTCGTGAGGTTGTGTACTCGCGAAAGGTCTGCCCCGGCTCGTGATGCCGGTCGAGCCAGTCACCGGGCCTCGGCGGGCCGAGCCTCGAGTGGAGCGGACGCAGTTTCTCCATCGCGTCTCGAATCATTGCCGTGCGCTCCACTGAGCCCGATGCAGAAACGGAAACCAGTACGAGCACCATGAGAAGGCCGGTCAGCGCAAG
>JARRRG010000196.1:0-5085 GCA_037380965.1 Deltaproteobacteria bacterium | reverse complement strand
AAGCTTCTTTCCGGATGTCGTCCCCCTCATAGCTGTTGCCACCGTCTATCACAACGTCCTCAGGAGAAAGAAGCTCTCGGAGCTTTCCTGCGTGTTCCTCCACGGGTTTCCCGGAAGGGAGCATCACTCACATCACTCGCGGCGGGGAAAGCTTTTCCGCCAAATCCCGGAGAGGGCAGGCACCACCGCTCCCTCCAGCACAATCTCGTCGGTCTTGTCCGGAGTGCGATTGTTCCGGGCCGCCCTTCAAGAGCCGCCGGGACTTGTTCCTTCCCCTACGTCCGAGACCGTCATCGCCATTTTCATGGTCGCCTCCTTTCACGCGAATCGTTCGACGCTGAAAGAATTCATTGACGGTTCCAGGCCTCACTCCAGATTTCACTCCACGACCGGACCATCTCATGCCATCCCACGTTCACCGGTTCGGAACCTACCCATCCCGATTTTCGGTCTCCAGCGCGACCACTTTGGCCAATCGACGCCTGTGCCGTTCTTCACCCGTAAAACGAGCAGAAAGAAAGGCTCGAACAAGTTCCCGCGCGAGCTCTACCCCGATTACCCGAGCCCCCAGGCACAGGACGTTTATGTCGTCATGTTCGACTCCCTGGTGGGCCGAATAGGTGTCATGGCACAGACCGCCCCTCACGCCTCTTATTTTGTTGGCCGCGACGCACGCTCCCACGCCGCTGCCACAAACCAGAACGGCTCGTTCCGCCTCGTCCTTCCGGATCGCTTCCCCAACGGCGCGAGCCACGACCGGATAATCGCAAGGCTCCTCATCGTGAGTCCCGAGATCGAGAACGTCCAGGCTCTTACCCAGCGGGTGGGATTTCAAGTCCTGTTTGAGAAGGCATCCCGCATGATCCGATGCCACAGCTATTTTCATCCTTTTCCCCTTCGCCGAGGTCCTGTTTCGAGACGTTGCGGGTGTGACGCTCACAGGCTCCGCTGTTAACGTGTCCATGCAAGCCACTTGGTAAAGAGTCTCTTGACGAACGGCGTAAGCCTTGTTCGCTGATACGCGTCCGCGGTCTGCTTTATGGCTTCGGCCTGAGTTGGATAAGGATGGATGACACTTGAGAGCGTGCCCAGTCCCATTCCACCCACCATGGCAAGGGTTATTTCACTGATCATGTCGCCGGCGTGAGCCGCCACGATGGTGGCGCCGAGGATCTTGTCCTTTCCCTTTTCAACGTGCACTTTGACGAACCCATCCTCTTCACCGTCTGTTACGGCCCGGTCCACTTCACTCAACGGTCGCACATACGTATCGATCGCTATCCCTTTGCGAGTGCAGTCACGTTCGTACAGTCCCACGTGCGCTATTTCCGGATCCGTATAGGTGCACCACGGAACGGTAAGGGCGCTCAATTTCTTTGAACCCTTGAAGAGCGAATTCTGAATCACGATACGGGCCGCGGCATCGGCCATATGGGTGAACTTGTAGTTCATGCAGATGTCACCCGCCGCGTAGACATTTGGATTCGAAGTCCTCAGTCGGTCGTTGACAATGATGCCCCGCCGCGAGTCGTACCGAATACTTGCGGCTTCCAGGTTCAGACCCTCCAGGTTTGGAACTCGACCCGCTCCTACAAGGATCTGATCCACCGCGACGGAATCTTCTGCTCCACCGGTTTCAAAGCGTATGACTCTCTCCCCATCGCGGAGCGCTACCTCGATGAGGTTGGATTTCAGAATCAGTTTTATTCCTTCTTTCATAAACTTCTGCTGCAATATTTCCGCAGCATCGGTGTCCTCCCGGTTGAGAATATGGCTATCTTTGTGGAACAGAATCACGTCGCTTCCCAGCCGACGGAACGCCTGAGCCATCTCGCAACCGATGGGGCCGGCGCCTATAACGGCTAGCCGTGCGGGGCGCTCGGTGAGAGAAAAGACTGACTCGTTCGTAAGAAAGCCTACCTCCGAGAGACCCTTGATGTCGGGACGGTGAGCCCTGGCGCCTGTGGCTATGACAGCCTTGCTGAAGTACAAGACCTTGCCGCCGACCTCGATTGTTTTCGAGCCGGTGAATCGCGCATGTCCCAGACACACGTCCACACCAAGTCCCTTGAATCTCTCCGCTGAATCATGCTGGCTGATCCGGGCCCGCATCCGTCGCACACGCTCCATTACCGCGGGGAAGTCGACCTCAAGGCCTTCAGGAACCTTGATCCCGAAATCGGTCGCCCGCTCGATCTCACTATAAGCTCGTGAAGAACGAATCAGGGATTTGGACGGGACGCAACCAACGTTCAGGCAGTCGCCTCCAAGAAGGTAACGCTCCACCAGCGCAACTCTTCCCCCAAGCCCTGCAGCTCCAGCCGCGGTGACGAGGCCGGCCGTTCCCGCTCCTATTACTACAAGGTTGTACCGTTCCGCGGGTTCGGGATTTTGCCAATCCCGGGGATGAGCATTGGCAAGGAGCTCCCTGTTGAATTCGTCGTCCGGTAAAACTTCAACCTCGTCCTCTACGTGGTTCAGCTCATCTTCGGCAGCAGACTCCGGGTTCCCTCGACCCACAGTTTCGGCAGTCAAGCTCCGGCGCGCAATGCGCGTAACGAAATACGCCACCGCAATGGTGGCAGCCAGACCTGCCCAGAAGAATACCTGCCGGGGCAAGCCGCCTTGCACTTGCCCTGCGGCGACATCGGTCAGCGATCTCGCAGCGGACCCGAGGTACACATACATAATGGTGCCGGGCAACATACCAATGAGAGAGGCCAACGCATAACTGGTGAAAGGAACCCTGGTGAGGCCAAGTGCGTAATTAAGAAGATTAAACGGAAATATGGGGCTTAATCGGAGGAGGAGCACTATCTTGAAACCTTCACGTCCTATTGCTTCGTCAACGGCTGAAAAACGGCGATTTCCAGACACCCTTTCAGCCACCCATTCCCGAGCAACGGTTCGTCCCACCAGGAAGGCCGCCCAAGCCCCCAGATTAGCTCCGACCCAGACGGTGAGAACTCCCACCGGCAGACCGAACAGAAAACCAGCCCCCAGTGTCAGTAAGGACCCCGGCAGGAAGAGCAGACATGCGACAATATAGAAGAGCGCGACAAAGATCGGTCCCCACGCGCCCAGGCCCCTCGTCCACTCGAGAATGTCGATTACGTAGTGCCTCAAAGGGAGCAGCCACAAGGCAAACACCACCGCGGCGGCCAGGCCGATCAAGAGGATGAGCTTGGCGGCTCCTCCTTCGCCCGAGGGCTCTCTTGACCTACCTTGGTCATCTGATGCCGCTTGTCTCATTCTATTTCCCCGCGTCCATGGACCAGCCGCGGCCTTCTGCACTTCCATGCCTCACCCAATTTCTCCCTTCGCGTGACACCCCATGCCCGACCCGCAGGGCCGACTGAAAGGGTCCCCCGTGAGATGAGGGAAATGAACACTATCCCTTCCGCTCGTTCAGAGACCAATCATAAGGGAGATATTCAATGGAAAATCCTCCCTTTTCGAGGTACTGTCTGTCCTTGGGACTCACGTAACCACTTACAAAGTTCAGTACAGCTCGGTCGGTCTGACCAAAGCCATGAAATTGCTTGTTCGTTCCGTACGCTGGTACAAAATCGTCGCCGAACCACTTGAATATAGGTGAAAAATAAACCCGCTTATCTTTTCGGTCAATTCGAAATTTCCTCGGGTTTTTCATGAAACGGGCCGCCTGATCGTTAAGCTGAGAATCGATCTTGGAGGCGACATAGGGCTCGTTCCTGAGGATGGGGCAGCCGAGCGCGGCGCATACAATAGCCATGTGGATACGAGGCTCATTGAATTTTGGCCGTAGAATGTCGTGCTCGATCTTGTCGAGCGTCAGCTTCCGGCCCATGACGGGGAATTCGAGTTCATCCCAGACTCCCGCAATCTGCCGAATACTGTTCTTGGGAAAGCGGAGTGATCTGAAAAATGATGACTGTATTGGGTAATTGTCAATGATAGCCAGAAGTGTGAGGGCATTGTACGCATTTATCCAGAAGGCCAACTTCTCTTTTTCAGACCAGGTGTCAAAGACTTTCGGGTCAAGTGTTGCTATGGAAGCTGCAAACGCATCGAGCTTTTTTCGGTTGGCCTTCAGTTTACCGTAATTCACCAAGCCATGATCATCCACATAGTTCCTCAATGCCGCTGCATAGTCCGCATATGAAAACGAGCCCTGAGTCGACTTCGCTGCGGCCTTGGGCACAGGTGAGTCTGCTGCCGGAGATTCCCACATTCCGAAGGCGGCGGTCACCAGAACACCGACCAGGACCAACGTACGAAAGGGATTGATCTTCCCGGCCATAACATTATCTCCTGCTCCCTTCGGGATCGTTTCCATGGGGTTCCGTCGCAAGAGCCAGGTCAGGAAACCTGCTCTTATCGAGCGGTTTTTCACGCCTCTTTTCGGTGATTCCTCCTAGATTCATCGTTCCCCCTGACCTTTCCTCAGACGCCTCTTGGAAACAGCCGCTTCCCACGTATAAATAGGATTGAACAGCGTCCACCATCCGAATCGTTTGCGATTTGAGAACTCAACCCGAGCCACAAATTTGATGCTTTTGTATCCCAGCCTATACGGAGCGATGAGCCTTAGCGGTGCGCCTCTTTCCAGGGATAGGGGCTTGCCGTCCTTTTGGAGGACCATCAGAATTTCCTGCGCAGGATCCAGCAGGCTTTCCACTTTGAAGGATTCGACATAATGGGTCAGGCCCCTCGGCTTCGCTGTTGTCTCTCCGAGTGCGTGAAAGACGACATATTTTGCTTCGTTCAGGGGCTCGGCCTTGTCAAGCAACTCCTTGAAGAGAAATCCCGACCACCTTACCCGGGGTACTGTCCATCCCTCCACGCAGTGAAAATCTCTCGTCCGGGTTATCGAAGGAAATGCACGGAGGTCATTGTATGTCAAGCTAGCGGGGGCCTTCACCAAGCCGTCGACGACTAGGCGGTACTCTTCGCTCTCACCTGTGTCGATCCAGCGAATCATGCCTGTCGAGGGGTCAAACTCGAAATTCTTCTTCTCAACGGTCCTCGTCGGGAATCGTGCAGCTATGGCGTTCCTCACGCCCATTGCGGGCGCAGCAAGAATAACCAGCAGTATCTGAAATC
>JARRRG010000195.1:0-6662 GCA_037380965.1 Deltaproteobacteria bacterium | reverse complement strand
AACCAATGTCCGCGTGCCCGATAGACTTCCATCGCGGCATACCAGGTACCTCCAGAGCGAGAACCTCCATTGCCGCCCGGGGCAATGCTCTCCCCTGCCCTGTTCACCGGGAATCGGAGACGATTTGTTCCTGTTTGTCGCACGGTGACTCGATGACTATGGGAGAGATTCCGTGAAACTATGGAATGCTTGCTATGGAATGAATTCCATACTATGTCTTGAAAATAAACCCGTTGAGGTGCGTTCATGGCCCCACACCCGGCCACTCCCGAAAATTCGAAGAGACGATTGCTCTGGGTCCCTATTGTACACTCTCCTGAAGATCTCGGTTCCTTGAGCTCGGCTGTGCGCAGGGCGTCTCAAAAAAAGACGGGTCGAAGAGGGTGGAAGAAGAAGGTTGAGACCATCGGTCAGATCTGGAAGCAGATAGAGAGAAGCCTGGAGAACAGGTCGTTACCCTGGACGAGAGTACGGCTCTACCAGGATGGACTCCCCATTTGCGGCCGCGAACAAGAGATCGTGAAAGAACTGGCCGACGCGGGAAGTCCTAACCACCGTATTCTTTTAAAGCTGGTCAAACGAGGCGCAAAACTTATGGGGACCGAATCTCCCGATCTGCTCCTCGAGGAATACGAGTTATCCAAGCGAGTGCTCGAAGGAGCCGAATTGGAGGATAAGGAACACCTCAGCCGGGAGGCCGCGCTTCTCCTGGAGAGGCGGGACCGATTTATCGCGAAGCGGATCGACGACACGCTGGCTTCAGGCGAAACCGGCGTAATCTTTCTCGGCATGCTTCATTCGCTGGAACCGTGGCTGGACCGGGACCTGAAGCCGGAGCGGATCGATGTCCACCCGTGAGACTTCCCGGGAACGGCACAGCGGCCCGCGGGGAAGCTCCCGGTGTGAAGCGGGGTTGATCGGGCCTGGCGGCTCGCCGAACGAGTGACATGAGGATTGTGATGGGAGGCGCACGACATGGCTAATGAAGGGGATCGCATCCTGATCGTGGACGATGAAAAGGACTTCCGAGATATTCTGTTCCACCTCCTGAGAATGGAGGGATTCTCCCCTTTGGTTGCCCACGAGGGAGAGCGGGCGCTGGAAATGGTGAAACTCGGCATGCCCGATCTGGTTCTCCTCGACGTGAGGATGCCCGGCATGGACGGGATGGAGGTACTCAAGCGTGCCAAGCGTATCAATCCTGACTTGCCCATCATTATGGTGACAGCTTACGGCGGCGTGGATGGGGCGATTCGTGCGATCAAGCTCGGAGCGGAGGACTACCTGACCAAGCCGCTCGACAATAATGAGCTCATGGCAAAAGTCAAAGGCGTTCTCGCACAACGGGTCTCCAAACCGAGAAAACCTGCGGTTCCGCAGCGGGAAGACTCGACTGCCGCTGAGCTCAGAGCCAAGATGGGCCCGAGTGATTGGGTGGGCCGCATCATAGCGGATACCGAGCTCGTTGCCCGATCCAATTTCACTGTCGTGATTCAGGGAGAGACGGGAACGGGTAAAGAGTTGGTGGCCCAAGCCATTCACAAGGCGAGTACCCGTGCTTCCGCTCCCATGGTGCCGGTCGACTGTGGCGCCATCCCCGAGACTTTGTTTGAGAGCGAGCTCTTCGGTCACGAAAAAGGCGCGTTTACGGGAGCCGCCGCGGCCAAGCCGGGCAAGTTCGAACTGGCGGAGGGTGGTACACTTTTCCTCGACGAAATTGCCAACATGCCGCTCAATTCCCAGGTCAAACTGCTCAGGGCCATTCAGGAAAAGAACTTCTTCCGCGTCGGCGGTAAGAAACCGGTGACCATTGACGTGAGGCTGCTGGTGGCCACGAATCAGGATCTGAACGCCGCGGTAAAGGCGGGGCGATTCGGCCGAGATCTCTTCTACCGGCTCAATGAATTCGCGATGGTCATTCCGCCCCTCCGTCAGCGCACGCAGGACATTCCCTATCTGGCCAATCGTTTTCTTGAGGCAACGAATCGAGAGCTGGACAAGCAGGTGAAGGGATTTTCCGACTCCGCACTGTCGGCTCTGCTCACCTATAAGTGGCCGGGAAATGTGCGGCAGCTCAAATCGGTGGTCAGGAGAGCCGTGCTCAAGGCCGATGAGGCAATCGAGCGCGAGCATTTGCAGTTCGGAGATCCTGCGGAAGTTACTCCTGAAACCCAGGCCGAAGGCAAGGAATTTCTCTGGGAGGGCCAGTCCCTCAAAGAGATCGTACGAGGGAGCACGATAGAAATAGAGCGGCGCGTGCTCACCCAGGTCCTTCGAAAGGTCGGCGGCAACAAGGCGAAGGCGGCACGTTTGTTGCAAATCGACTACAAGACGATTCACTCGAAAGTTAAGCAATACGGAATAACATTGGAGGAGGATCCCGATGACAACAGGTAAGCGGCGAACTGGCGATGACGAAGCCCGGACCCGAGGCGGAGGCCTCCTGGGAGGCCTGATCGATCTGGTCGAAAAGCTCAACGAGCTCGCCGAGACCGGTAGAGAATTGTCCGGGCAGCGTGAATTCACGAGCACGATCCAGGGGGAGAAGTTAAAAGGCGTTGTCGGGTTCAATGTAAAGATGGGCCTCGGTGATGAATCGGTAAGCGTAGAGCCGTTCGGAAACATCAAGCGTGACAGGGATTCCGGCAAAACGGTGGTCCAGGAGATACGAGAACCTCTCGTGGACGTCATAGAGGAGGATGACCACGCACTTGTGCTCGCGGAAATGCCCGGCATCACGGCTGAAGACGTTCGTATCGAGGTTCAGGACGATGTCCTCACCATCAATGCAGAACGAGGAGATAAAAAATACCGGAAGGAAATCCTGCTTCCGGAAAGCTATCCCCGAGAGAAGATGGTCGTATCCTGCAATTACGGAATACTCGAAATTAAGTGCTTCAGGTAATTCCGGAGATGCCCATGCAAGCCGAGAAGGAAGCAAGCATAAAGCTCAAAGTGAGTGAAGCCCTCAACAAGGACGTGGGACGCGCATACGCACGCGTGGGACCCGAAGACCTCGAGAAGCTGGGCGTCGCCATCGGAGACATCGTCGAGGTGACCGGGAAACGAAGCAGCGTGTGCAAGGCAATGCCGGCCTACAAGGACCTGAGAGGCCAATCAAGAATCCAATTGGATGGGCTGTCCCGCCACAATGTGAAGGCCGGTGTGGGAGAGACCGTCGAGGTCCGAAAGATCACCTGCCGGCCCGCGGGCCAGATCGTCCTGAAACCCACCACCGTCGTGCCGTCCGCGAAAGACCTCGCGTACATCGGCAGCCTCCTCGACGGACTGCCCGTGATCACCGGAGACCAGATTCGAGCGACCCTCTTCGGCAGCCGTTCGGCTGACTTCACGGTTGACGGTACCGTGCCGGGCGGGCCGGTCCTCATCAATCCCACCACCCAGCTCGTGATGGGCACGCCCGAGCGAAGCGAGCACCCCGGCACCCTGGCGTACGAGGACATCGGCGGACTCAAGAGCCAGCTTGTACGCATCCGGGAAATGATCGAGCTTCCCCTCCGATATCCTGAAGTCTTTGAGCGCCTGGGTATTGACGCTCCCACGGGGGTGCTCCTCCACGGACCGCCGGGATGCGGCAAGACACTCATTGCCAGAGCGATTGCCAACGAAACGGAGGCCAACTTCTTCTCCGTCAGCGGTCCCGAAGTCATCCACAAATTCTATGGGGAAAGCGAGGCCCACCTGCGCAAGATTTTTGCCGAAGCAGCCCAGAAAGGCCCGAGCATCATCTTTATTGACGAGATCGATGCCATTGCGCCCCAACGAGAAAAAGTCGTCGGCGACGTTGAGAAACGGGTGGTCGCTCAGTTGCTCGCGCTCATGGACGGACTGCAGAGGAGAAACAACCTCATCGTCATCGCGGCGACAAATATCCCCAACGCTCTCGATCCGGCTTTGCGACGCCCGGGACGCTTCGACCGTGAGATAGCCATTCCCATCCCGGACCGGAACAGCCGCCTCGAGATTCTCGAAATCCACAGCCGGGGCATGCCCTTGGCCGAAGACGTGGACATGCTTCACCTGGCTGAAATCACTCACGGCTTCGTGGGAGCCGACCTGGAAGCGCTCTGTCGTGAGGCTGCCATGATCTGTCTGCGGCGCATTATGCCTGAGATCGATTTCTCCGTCGCCACGATTCCCTACGATCAGTTGGCCAGCCTGGAAGTCCGTATGCCGGATTTTCTCGAGGCCCTGAGAGATGTGGAGCCCTCGGCCATTCGAGAGGTCTTCGTCGAGGTGCCGGATGTGCGATGGGATGATATCGGCGGACATGAGGCCCTCAAGGCCCGACTGGTCGAATCGATAGAGTGGCCGTTGAAATACCCCGATCTTTTTGAGGAGGCCGGCACCAACCCACCAAAAGGAATACTGCTTTCGGGACCGCCGGGCTGTGGCAAGACTCTGCTCGCAAAGGCAGTCGCGAACGAAACGAAGGTGAACTTTATCTCGGTCAAGGGGCCTGCCCTCTTCTCGAAATACGTGGGTGAGTCTGAGCAGGCGGTAAGAGAAATCTTTCGCAAAGCCAGGCAGGCCGCGCCGTGCATTATTTTCTTCGATGAGATTGACGCGCTGATTCCCTCGCGGACCGTCGGCTCCACGGACTCTCACGTGGCGGAAAGAGTGCTGAGCCAGTTTCTCGCAGAGCTTGACGGAATCGACGATCTCAAGGGCGTGCTCATACTCGGCGCGACAAATCGCCCTGACATGCTTGACTCTGCGGTATTGAGGCCCGGTCGGTTCGACGACATCGTGGAGATCCCGATGCCCGACAAGAACGATCGTATTGAGGCCCGGTCGGTTCGACGATATCGTGGAGATCCCGATGCCCGACAAGAACGATCGCCGGGAGATATTCGCAGTGCATCTTCGCTCGAAACCGATCAAAAAGGGCATAACTCCCGATAAGCTAGCTGCCCGGTCAGAGGGCTTTTCCGGCGCGGAAATTGCCGCAGTCTGCGATCGGGCCGCGCTGAAGGCTGTTCGCAGAGCCGTAGCCGGCCTCACGAGCAATCCTCCCAAAAAGGTCCCGGTATCCGTCTCACGCTCGGACCTCGAAGAAGCATTTGCAGAGATGGCAGAGGAGTAGCAATGCCTGCAGCGATTTACCTGTTCTGCCTGACCGCGCACGGCCGGACGATCGAGCTCGATTTGTCCGCTCCGCCGGGCTACGGCGATCTGGTGCAGGTGGATGAGGGCAACATCACCGCGGTCGCCTGTGAAGTGCCCCTTGGAGACTTTGCAGGCGAGTCGGCCGAAGAACATCTCGAAAGTCTGGATTGGGTGGGACCGCGGGCCGTGTACCACGGCGATGTGGTGCGAGAGGTCATGGATCATCGGCCGGTCTTGCCGTCTCGTTTCGGAACACTCTTTTCATCGAAGGAAAGCCTCGCACGATTCGTCGCAGCCAATTATGAAACCATTGCGGGCTTTCTGGATCGGGTGACAGGACACGAGGAATGGGGATTGAAAGTGCTGATATCGAAAGATAAAGCCATCGAATATGTCATCGGGGCCGAAATGGCCTCCCACGCGGCTGACCTCGCGTCCGCGTCACCGGGAATACGCTACGTCAAGGAGAAGCAGTTCAGGAATCGCGCGGAGAAGACGGTTGCCGCGCGGGCTCATGAAATAGGGCGCACCGTAGTTTCGCAGATGGGAAGCTTTGCCTCGGACCTGCGCAGGCGGGCGACGGTGCAGACAGACGATCGGCGAGGCGATATCTCGGTGGCCGGTCATTGGGCCTTCCTCTTACCTCGCGGCAAAGCCCCCGAGTTTGTTTCAGCCGTCAATGATGCCAACTCCCGACATGAGGCTGCCGGCCTCCTGTTCGAAACGAGCGGGCCGTGGCCGCCGTACAGTTTCACGCCGGCGTTGCGGACGGAGCTGTGACCTGATGTTAGCACTCTATTGCGTTTTTCGCTCGAACGGGGCCTCAGTGGAGCTTCCTCGGGCGATTACGGGCTCTCCCACGTTTCTGGTTTCTGAAGGAGATCTCGGAGCCGCGGTGTCGGATCTGGGAGATTCCGGACCGGGAGACATACGGGAATCTGCATTGGCCCATCACAGAGTGATAGAAGCGCTCCACAGGCAATTGACCGTGATTCCCGTACGCTACGGCGCGTTTGTTCACGACCGGTCTGAGATCGAGCGGCTGCTCGCGGACAAGCAACAGCAGTACCTGGCCACGCTCGAGGAGATTCAGGGCTGCGTGGAAATGACAATCCGAGTAAGAACCGGCCGATCCTTGCCACACGCGAGCCCTTCACCGGTGATGCCCTCATCGACTGAAAGAACCTCCCGCGAAGATCTCGGGAGTGGAACGGCTTACCTCGCTCGACGGCGCGCGGAGCTTCAGCACGAAGCGGCATTTGACGAGAGGCTCTCCGCGACGGGTGAGAGGTATCGCAAGCCGTTTGAGGGTCTCTTTCGGCACGTCAAAGTCGAGCCGGCCTCCGGCGGGATCGATCGAGACGCGGGCTGCGAGTTCCTCGCCCTCCACTTCCTCATTCCTGACATGCAGGTGGAACCTTTCCGCACGATCTTCAGGAGGCTGCACCAGCATACCTCGGGCCAAACCATGATGAGCGGTCCCTGGCCGCCCTACAATTTTGTCACCCCGGCTGACAGTCTCGCAACCAGCA
>JARRRG010000194.1:0-5096 GCA_037380965.1 Deltaproteobacteria bacterium | reverse complement strand
GCGAGGTTCACCGATTTTGCCGCGCTGGCCCGGGCGCAGCTCCGCGACGTGCTGGCTGCATGGCAGGGGCTCGGATACAATCGCCGGGCAATGTCCATGCACCGGACAGCTCAACGGGTGGTGAACGAATTCAACGGCCGATTGCCGGATTCGGTCGAGATCCTGCAGACCTTTCCCGGGATCGGACCGGCAACCGCGGGAGCGCTTGTCGCCTTTGCCTTTGAACAGCCCGTCGTCTTTATCGAAACGAACATCCGGCGGGTCTTCATTCACTTCTTTTTTCCGGACCGGGCCCGCGTCACCGATCGGGAGATTCTCCCCCTGGTGGAAAAGACCATGGACCGCGGTCAGGTGCGCACCTGGTACTACGCGCTCATGGACTATGGAGCCATGCTCCCGAAGCTCGCGCCCAACCCGAACCGAAGGAGCGCGCATCATCATCGTCAGGGGCCGTTTCTCAATTCAGACAGGCAGATTCGCGGCCTCATCCTCAAGGCGCTGCTCGCGAGCACTCACCTCTCCGAAGAAGAGCTGGTGAAGATCGTGGCAAAGCAGCCGGAGAGAACAGAGACGATGATCAATCTCCTTGTGCGGGAGGGCTTCCTCGATCGGGATGGAAATCAGCTCCGCATCGCTTCCGGCAGGAGCCCCGCGGACTCTTGAGCCGAGACCGTTCCCGTGAGGCCGCGCCATTCCGGTTCCGAGGACGGATTGAGCCGCGCGAGCATCAGTGCGGAAACCCTGGACGAACTCGGCAACATACTCGATTCGACGGATCGAATTGGAACTGGGACCCCGGATGCGGTGACTAATTGAAAAGTATGCTCACGAGTGCAGGAGTAGTACCATGGGATTGAGATCTCAGGAACTTCCGGAGGCTTACCGAGGCCCCTGGTGTGACCGGGAGCTCGCTCGACAGAACGATACCTGTGATGAGTGCGGAGTTGAGGAACGCGTTGATCGCCGATTGAGGGACCACTGGGCAAGAGCCCTCCTGAGCGGTGATCTAAAAAGAGCTCACAAGCTCTGGGGCAAATGGCAGGGTTTCACCGGCAACGATCCATGGGAAGACAATGGATGGCGAAGATTCTGGGAATTGCAGCGCATGGGAGGTAAGCTCTGGGAGGATTTTGACGCCTCTAACATGCAGGGAAAAATGCTGTTGAGAACGTTCATCAGTTATTGGCCCGGATTCAGAGAGAATGCGCGGTAACCGGCCTACCCGACGATGACCGTGCCGAGGATCTTGTCAATGCTGACCTGATGAGCTCCGTGACGATCCACGCGGGAAGACAAGTGGAATGACACGCGAGTGTCGGTCCTCCAGCCCACTCCCTGACGCCGCGGCAGCCACGGCCCGGCAGAACTCATCGATATCGTGTGAGTTGTTATCCATCACTCTTGCTATCGGTCCATCAAGTGAAACGGTGACGGGCTTCCGAGTCGATCGATTCGCGGCCCACATGGGGGGCTCGTATGTTCGGTCACGGCAAGTGCCGTAAGATCGCGGTACACTCGCGTCCCACTGATGAGTCACGAGGACCGCGAAGCGCTGTTCCGAAAATGTTCCTGTGAGCCGATTCGAGCTCGTCCGCCCTTTTTTCCGGATCGTCCGCCCTTTTTTCCGGATCGTCCTCCCGCCGGGATCAGCGCGCCTTTCTGGAAGCGGTTCATGGTTCCGGTAAGAGATATGCTCGTCACAACGCGTGAATGAGCGGAACATGTCGGACCTCCGGGAGGTCTTGATACAGAGAGCAATGCCGCGGTATTTGATAAGGATGAATATCGGCTACCCCGCGTTCATTGAATAGCGGCGTTCTTCGCGTCTCGGTTGAGCTTCGACGACTCGGGCGGTCGAAGGGGATTACCATGCTGCCGACGCCGGCTTTCCCGTGGATCGAAGCCGCGACAGCGCGAGTTTTTTGCCGAGAGCTGGCGAATTCAAGAAATCGCCGCGATATTGTGCTGAGAGCTAAATTAGTCTGCGAGGAGGCAAGAATGGAGCATTGTAAACTCTACAGCCTGAGCACGTGCAGCCATTGCAAGGCGTGCAAAAGACTCTTGGGCGAATGCGGAGTAGAGTATGAATTTACTGATGTGGACCTGTTGTCCGACGAGGACAGGGCGGAAGCTATCCATGAAATCAAAGAGCTCACGTCCCGATGCGCGTTCCCGACCGTCATAATAGGAGACAAGGTGATCGTGGGATACAAGGAAAAGGAAATTCGGGCGGCCCTTGGGCTCAAGGCATGACAACGGCTCGCGAACGATCGCTCGCAACGAAAGAGAAGTTCCCTGCAATCTGAATGTGCGCACCCCTGCGTCTGATGTGCCGGTCTCCGGCCATGAACATTCGTGCACGCGAATTCGGCCTGTCCGGATGTCGCGACGGGATACCCGGTACGTTCGAATATCGTGACGCTCTCGGTCCGGAGCATCCCGCCGCGCCCCGCGTCGGCTCCGGACCTTCACTCCACGGATCGGGGACGACCCTTTACTGAGAAGACCTTCCTCCGCGTTTCGCATGGTTCGAGACTCTGAAGCCCACGTGCCATGCTGCTTGTCACCAAGAAGGTGATGCGACTGCAGGAGATACCCGCGACTACCTCTTCATGACCGCGCGCCTCAGGCTACTCGATGGGGATGTTCGATCTTGACAGAATGAAGGGGGAGACACATCTAAGGTAGAGAGATTACTTGGTTTGGGTGAATCCACCCCGGGCTCCTCGAGGAGTGGGCGTTCATTGTTTCGCGCGAAACCGGAAAGCACCGAGGCAACAAGTGATACCAGCAGTTATGCGCCGATTCTCGGGGAAATGATTAGTATTCGTCAGGAAAAAGGAGAGGAACACATGAACACTCAGCACGCGTGTCCACACTGCGGTGCAGACATGAGTGCGATACGGACCCCGCTCGATTCAAGCTGGGGCGGGGAAATCCACCATATCTGCCTCAATGATGACTGCTGCTACTTTGTGGAGAGCTGGAATTCTTTGGAACAACAGGGAATCAAACGGACCGGGTATCGGTGCCGCCGCGATCCACGGGGAGCCTGTGGTCCTGCACCGGTCTGGTCAGAAACGGCATTCAAGGATCTCGTTATTCCACCTGATACGGATGAGTCGGACAGCCTTGGCCATTTTGCCGCTAACGATCTGGCACGGGACGATGAAACGCCTGACGGGGCTTTTTACACAAAGCCTCGCTTTGTGGATCATCTCGACACGGTTGCGCTGGAAACGGTCGAAAAGATGTATGGAAGACTCATTCCCGAGGGCTCTCGAATACTCGATCTGATGGCAGGGCCCGATTCACACCTCGGCCGCGTGAAGGCGCCTGCGTCCGTCGTGGGCCTGGGCCTCAACAAAGAGGAGCTGAAAGCCAATGGAGTCCTGACCGGGCACGTGATCCACGACGTGAACGCGGATCCCCGCCTGCCGTTCAAGGACAATGAATTCGATGTAGTGCTCAACACGGTCTCCGTCGACTACATGACCAGGCCGGTCGAAGTCTTTCACGAGGCCGCGCGGATACTGCGGCCCGGCGGCATCTTCATCGTGGTGTTCTCCAATAGAATGTTTCCACCCAAGGCAATCAACATCTGGAAAAGGGCCACGGAGAGGCAACGAGTGGATCTGGTCCGAAAGTTCTTCACGTTGTCCGGCAGCTTCAGAATAAGCGGATACCACGAGAGCACGGGCAAGCCTCGCCCTGAAGACGATAAGTACTACGAGCTCGGCGTTCCGAGCGATCCCATTTACGCGGTGTGGGGCGAAGCCTTGCCATAGCCCGGCCGCGGATCTCAATCTCGAGGCAGTCGGCCGCACCGTGACCATGACCGGCTGCCCCGCATTCTCGTACCGCCTTGGCGGACAAGGCTTGCCCGCGAAGGAGCAGCGTGCTGTAGTGACAACATGATGAAACGTTGCCCACGGGTTCTGACGGCCTGTTTCCAAGGATTGCTTCAACCATGGATGAGCCGATCAAGATCGGAGTCAGCTCCTGCCTGCTCGGTGAGGCCGTTCGATACAACGGCGGGCACAGCCGGGATCGTTTTGTGACGGATACGCTCTCGCGGTTCGTCGAGTTCGTCCCTGTCTGTCCGGAGGTGGAATGCGGCTTCCCTGTCCCGAGGGAGGCGTTCCGTCTGGTCGGAGATCCCGCGTCACCGCGTTTCATCACCAGCAAGACCGGCCGCGATCATACGGAGCGCATGAAAAGGTGGTGTGCAAAGAAGGTCATTGAGCTCGAAAAAGAGGACCTGTGCGGATTCATTTTCAGGAAGGGCTCGCCGAGCAGTGGGATGCGCGGGGTGAAGGTCTACACGGAGCAGGGAATGCCTTCCCGTCGCGGCGTGGGCATGTTCGCTCAAGCGTTCATGGAGCATTTCCCCCTGATCCCCGTGGAAGATGACGGCCGGCTCCACGACATGAAGCTTCGAGAAAACTTCGTAGAATCGGTCTTTGTGCTCAAACGATGGCGGGAGATTCTCAAGCCGAAACCGGGCCGCAAGGGATTTATTGATTTTCATACGAAGCACAAGCTCCTGTTGCTTTCCCACAGCCCCCTGCACATGAGGCTCATGGGAAAAATGGTCGCGGGGATCAAGGATTCCACTCCTGAGGAATTTCGCAGGCAGTACGAGATCTCATTGATGGAAGCCGTGAAGCTCAAGACCACCCGGAAAAAGAACACCGACGCGCTGTTCCACGCTATGGGCTTCTTCAAGAAGCTGCTTTCCCCGGATGAAAAGCAGGAATTGAGGGAAGTCATTGAAAATTATCGAAACAATCATGTGCCGTTGATCGTGCCTGTCACCCTGCTCAACCACTATGTGCGAAAATACGATCAGGCGTACTTGAAGGAGCAGGTGTATCAGAATCCGCATCCCATTGAGCTTCAACTCAGGAATCACGCGTAGACCCGCAGTGCTTGAAACGACGGAGGCGCTTCACCCTGTTTCGAGGCGTGGCTAAACTCTCTTTATGAGCACGCGGATAAGTCGGCGACGAACCGGAACGTATCTCTGCCGAGAGGAGGGACCCTGGCATGAAGGCATTCATCACCGGTGGAAGCGGATTTGTGGGCTCAAACCT
>JARRRG010000193.1:0-5108 GCA_037380965.1 Deltaproteobacteria bacterium | reverse complement strand
GGCATGGCAAATCCGAACAGGTTGGTGAGGACTGCCTTTCCCACTCCCTCCACATCGGGCAAGGGAGGGTCATCCACACATTCGAGAACAAAATGATCGGCATTGAGGTGGAGTCCGTCGTGTTCCGGGCACTCCCACGCGATCCTTCCGAATTCGGTTGCCCCGTACAGACTGAAGAGCTCCGGATCGAGCTCCGTCGCGACTCGTTTCCTCAGCACGGGATCGAACATCTCAGCGAAGGTGATGACCACCCTGGGGCGAATGAGCTCACCTAGAGGGTAATCGAGGTTGTGAATCAGCAACCTCAGCACAGACGGATAGGTCCACACAACGGTCGGTTGAAGCTCCTTCAGGCGCTTGAGCTGCCAGTCTGCAGTAACCGGCAAGGGAATGACTTCACTCCTGTACAGGCCGAGCCAGTGGAGCAAGCGTTGACGCACGGTCCATTCGGGACCGAGAATCGCGAGCCGATCCTTCGGCCCAAAGCCGCATGTCATCAAGGAAGCCATGTTAAGCGCTCGTGCAATTCTCCATTCAGTAGGGCTCCGGTGCACATGAAAGGGCTTGCCGGTGCTCCCGCTGGTTTGCATCGTGATGAGCGAGGAGCGATCGACCCACCCAGCGGTACAATTGTCAAACCCCGCATCCTTGAGGTCTTCCTTCGTGGTGACCGGAACGTGCCTGAGATCGGCCACCGTTCGTATATCTCCCGGTGAAATCCCCGCGGATCGGAAGAGAGATTGGTAGTAGGGCACGTGCTCGTACGCGTTGCGAACCACCGCGCGGAGCTTCTGATTTCTGAGCGCTTCCAGCTTATTTCGGGGGAGCCTGCGGTTCTTGAATACCCGTTTCAGCTCAAGGGCCTCACGAATCATTGAGACACCTCGTTCCGGTGAGAATGTCCCCGGCAGGAAATGCCGATTTCAATCTCATTCATCAACAAAGATGAGACCAGACCCATGAGACTCTCCGCGTGCGTTCCCGAGTCCTGAGGGTCAAGCGCGGACGAAACACGACGCAGGTCATCTCGCCGAGCCGGAGCCATGACTCGTCGAACCACTCGCGGGCCGACAATCTCTCATGAAGAGATCATGCCAGATCTGTACCGCAACCACGGTCATTAGCTCGTGGGTATAGTTGGACCGACCGGATCGGTGACGCTCCATCATAGACTGAACGGAGCGAGGGTTGAAATACCCCTTGCTCCGGAGATCGGTCTCGCTCAGGGCTTCCTTTGCGAATTCAGGCAGATCGCCGCGCAGCAACTGTCCATACGGTGCACTGAGCGGGCGCTTTCGTCTTCTCGCCACTTCGGGTGGAAGGATGCCCGCCATGGCCTGCCGCAGGATGAACTTCTCGTTGAGCCCTCTCATTTTGAGCGAAGGGGGAATGCGCGCGCAAAACTCGATGAGCTCGTGGTCCAGAAAAGGGAGGCGCACCTCAACCGAATTGGCCATCGATGTCCGGTCAACCCCATGATTGATATAGTCCACGAGACGCGTCTTCATCTCGAGGTACTGCATCCTGAGGAACGGGTGTTTTCCCTTGAGCTGATCGGTCTCGATATGGTCCGCATTGGGCTGTTCGTCATTCGGCAGCTCAGATCTCAGGTGATCGGATACCAGGTCGCCCAATTCATCAGCATGATGGGGACCCATCATTCGGACATAGCGTTCCAGGTTCATTTCCCAGGGCGGCAGGATGAAGTTGGATACCCACTGCCATCGTCGGGACAGGCGTGTCATTCGCGCTATCGGCCGGACGAGCAGCCGCGGAATTCTTTTGACCGGTTCGAAAAGCCTTTGCCCGCGGAACCAGGAATAGCCCCCAAAGATCTCGTCGGCCCCTTCTCCCGTCAATACCGTCTTGAATCGCTCGGATGTTATTCTCGAGAGGAGCAGTCGGGGAAGATGGCCGCCGGTCACCGGGATTTCAATGTGCCAGAGGTAGTGGGGGAACACCTCGAACTGCTTGATATCAAACCGCACCACCCGGTTGGTAATCGTGGCTCGCTGAAAACGATCGAGGGTCGGCCATCTGTCCACCTCATCGAAATTCGGATTCGCAAAGGACAGGGTGAATGTTTGAACCGGAGAATGAGTCAGCCGTGCCATCAGAGCAACGATTGCACTTGAATCGAGGCCGCTGCTCAGCCATGCTCCCACCGGCACGTCGCTCCTCAGATGAATTCGCACCGACTCTTCGAGCTTTTCCCTGAGGGCTCGGGCCCAGTCGTCCGCGCTCATCCGGGGCCCATCTTCGCTCACCGCGGGAAAGGTCGGGTCCCAGTATCTCCGTATCGAGGCCGTCCCCTCTCTATAGATCAAATAATAGCCCGCCGGTAATCTCTGAATGCGCGTGAACAGCGTACGGGGGGTCAACACGAATCCCACGGTAAACATGTCGCTCAAAGCCTGCACGTCGAGCTGTCGCTCGATCCGTCCCGCGACGAGGATCGATTTTATCTCCGATCCGAAGTACATTCCGTCGCGCTCAATCGCATAATTCAGAGGCTTCATCCCCACGCGGTCCCGCGCCAGCATGAGCTGACCGCGTCGCGCGTCCCAGAGCGCAAAGGCAAACATCCCCCTCAGGCTTTGTACGCATTCTTCACCGTGATCTTCGTACAGGTGAACAATGACCTCCACGTCGGATCTGCTTCTGAATCGATGTCCCCGAGACTCGAGCTCTCGGCGCAGCTCATGAAAATTGTAGATCTCCCCGTTGCAGACAATTACAATCGATCCGTCTTCATTACCTATCGGCTGATCGCCTGACTCGAGATCGTTGATGGCAAGTCGGGCCACGCCCAGCCCTATACCCGGCCCAACATATTCCCCCTGGCTGTCCGGACCTCGATGGCGAATGATTTCCGTCATTCGTTTCAGCAGCGTTCGATCCCCCGGAAATTCAGCGTCCGCGTGGGCAACTCCGCAAATTCCACACATGATTGTTCCTTGTACGATTCCGTGATTCCTGGGATCATAAACGCAAGGGTTTGAATCGAGCAAGTGAAAGGGGGACCGGTTGTGCGATCCAGGTCACGAATCAGTGGAGCGTCTATTCCCGTCGGGCGCATCCCCTCTTTGTGGCTTGCCCGCGGATACCCTCTCCCCTGACTTCGGCACGCATAGCTGTTGATCCAAGTAATCCAGGTACGTCACTATGAGGG
Source organism: Deltaproteobacteria bacterium (assembly GCA_037380965.1). Classification (GTDB taxonomy): domain Bacteria; phylum Desulfobacterota; class Desulfomonilia; order Desulfomonilales; family Desulfomonilaceae; genus JARRRG01. Next base: position 1,936 of record JARRRG010000193.1, on the reverse strand, counting down.
AAACCTTGTCAATGGCCAGGCACGCTCCCGTTATCTGCTGAAGCAGGCGCTCCTCAACGCTGCGACCCAATGCTCGGCGGAAATACACGCTCGAAACCAGCCGTCCCCCACTCGATAATCGCAAGGCGCCTGCGAGATCCCCGCTGCCCGAAGCAAGCGCTAACGGCTGTCCAATGTGGCATAGTATACGGGCCAGTTGCAGCTCTTCTTCCGACGCGGTCTCCGGAAGGAATGGTGATATGTCCCTATTGAGCCAGTGGTAAATCTTTCTTGCATCAGTCACCGAAAGACTCTTGCGAATGCCGTTCGATTGAGGACCGAGCACCGTGAAGCTGAAGATTGTCTGCACGTCTTCCCACTCGAGTTCGGGCTCCTCGTTGCCCGTCCGGCATTCCGCGGGAGAGAGCATGGTGATGTCCGGATTACGATTCAGCACGCGACGAATGGCTTCTCTGAAACGTGAGAGTATTCGGCATTTCGCCTCATCCGGTACGGCTCGAAAGGCTTCTATCTCCCGTAACGCGGCTCGCCAGCGTAACAGCAAGCCGAGGTTGTAGTCTTGGGTCAATTGAGTTGCCGATCGGGCCCAGCTTCTCGGTAACTGGTGCAGTCCAAAATAGCCGCTAAAACCGGCCGGGACCGGGAACCCGTTCTTCACTCTGTCCGCTATATGGCTGGGCAGGATGAGGGCTCCCGAGAAGGGGGGTCCGGTGAAGAATTTCGAGCCCGTTACGATCACCATAAAGCCGGCCCGCACGTATCGTTCGACGGTCTGATCGCTTATCCTCATCTGGCAGTCATCAACGAGCACATCGACCTTTGAAGGGTACTCTTGGCTCACTCGGTACGCGGATTCCACGCTCGGCGCCTGTATCCCCGTTTTGGAACGATGAACCAGATGGAGAAGCGCGCGAGAGCCGTCGGCCAACGAGGACTCAGCCAGTTGCCGCACTTTGCGGTCGACGATCTCACGCGGCTCGATGGAGCCCGTTTCATTCCGGATCGGGATTTTAGCAATCTTCACTCGATCCGCGGGCAGTCCTTCAATTTGGCCTCCCGTTTGTACGATTTCACCCATCGGGGTTTGAGAGTCGAAATGACACCCCTTGCACGCGGCTTCAACTCCACTGCCGGTTTCCTCCAGGCCCGCAATGATGTTGGTGACAGGCTCTTCACCGCGGCTCAGGACCGCGAACAGAGCGATCAGCTCTGCATCTGTACCGGAAGTGGTTATTGCAACTTCCACGTCTTCGTGGAGTTTGAGATTTGTGCCGGCCAGGATCCCAGAGCGTACTCTTTCCAGCTCGCGAACATATTGAACGTCAAGTTCGCCGCGGCATGCTGCTTTAATCAGGATCCGGCGGAGCTTTTCCGCGTTCTTGAACGCGTAGGTCGATATGGATGAGGCTGTGCTCGATGCGAAGGTCACGGCCCACGGACGGGGCCGCGGGCTGCACCCGTAGGAATTCAGGCCCTTTGCTCCATCAATCCTGATCCTGGCGTCCCCTCCGCTGGTCAGAAGATTTTCCACCGGCGCGGTCGCGGGAAGGCCCTGTCGAACGATTTCCCATGCTTCCTGCGTCGCTTCTTCGGTGAGCGCCGACTCGGGGACGTTGTCTCTGCCCTGCAATTTCAACAGAATCGTAGAGACAAGGGGGAGATCGGCGCCGGCCTCCTCCTCACGAGGATCAAACGAGCAGAGATCTGCAACCGCATTCAGGTGCCGGTAAAACCATGACGGCATGTCCCGGCGGCACAATTTGCGTTCGTGGTTGATCATGGACTCCATGTACAGCCAGGCCGTATGGCACGAGAGAATGCCCACCGCCAAGGCCGGACCCAGAGACTCGATTTCTCCCAGGGCCCGCGACCACACGCCGATCTCCACCGCGCACCTGAGGTAAACGGCCGCGACTAAATGGCTGACAAGAGCGTC
>JARRRG010000192.1:0-6084 GCA_037380965.1 Deltaproteobacteria bacterium | reverse complement strand
GCCACCACGACCAGGGCAGGGGATTCGTCGACCACGAGCTCGGGGTTTACTTCCGCGCCTGTGCGCACAATCACTCCGAGCTTATCGAACATGGCCCCGTAGTAACGGAACAGGTTCATCAACTCAGGCTTGTGAGTCGCGTCCGCGGCCCAGTGGACTTGCCCGCCGATGTGCGGCTCCTTGTCACACACCGTGACCTCGTGGCCCCGCTCTGCCGCCGTGCATGCAAATTGGCATCCCGCGGACCCGCCCCTGCGACGAGAATTTTCTTGGGCCGGTCGGTCCGCGTGATTTGAGTCTCCGCTTCCCGGCCGGCCGCGGGATTGACGATGCAGCCAACCGGGCGCAGCATGAAGACATGATCGAAGCATCTCTGGTTGCAGGCCACGCATCGGCGAATCTCGTCAAATCGGCCCTCGCGAGCTTTGTTGGGGAATTCGGGGTCCGCGATGAGCCCGCGACCCATTCCGATGAGATCGGCAACTCCCTGGTGGAGGACTTCCTCCGCGATGAGGGGATCGTTGATCCGGTTGCAGCTCACGACCGGGACATCGACGTTTTCCTTGATGCCTCTGGCAAGGTAGGCAAACCCGGCCTGTGGCAGATCCATGGTTATCTGGGGAACGCGACTCTCATGCCATCCTCCGGTAACATTTATGCAATCCGCTCCCTTTTCCTGGCACGCTCTGGCGAACACGCGTGCCTCGTTGTTCGTGTGACTCCCCGGCACAAAGTCGTTTCCCGCGACGCGGACGATGAGAGCCGTTTCCGGTCCCACCTCCTGGCGAACCTTCTGGACGACCTCGAGGCCGAAGCGCATGCGGTTTTCCAGAGGGCCTCCGTACTCGTCCTCCCTGCTATTTGTCTTGGGCGAGAGAAACTGGCATATCAAATAGCCCGCGGAGCCCAGGACCTCGACCGCGTCAAATCCCGCTTCTTTGGCACGCCGCGCGGCCTGCACAAAATCTTGCTGCACCCGCTCGATGTCTTCCAGCGTCATTGCAGTCGTCTTCTGGCGGGAGAGTTGGCTCACGTACTCGGACGGTGCCAATACGGGGAGTCCTTTCATGCCGCAGAAGGAATAAGCCCCGGCCATGTACAACTGTACCGCGCTCTTTCCGCCTTCTTCGTGGATCGAGTCGGTGTATCGTTTCAACCCTGGAATGAACCGGTCATCCTTGATGGAGAGAAAGAGGTCGATACCGCACGCTTCATCATCGATTTCAGCCCCTCCCACAATGATCAATCCCACTCCCCCGCAAGCGCGGGCCCGGTAAAAGTCGATAAACTTGTCGTTGACCTCACCGTTGGGGGTGTAGTTCAGATGCATGGCTGTCATAACGATCCGGTTTGCAAGCGATACAGGTCCTATGGAGATAGGTTCGAAAAGCTTGGTGACCACTGACGCCTCCTATCGTTATTTGGTCTCATACGTGACGGATTGTCTGGTTATTGTCGATCGATTCCGAGCCGAACCGCTCCCTGGGCCGCGGAGCTCGGTTACTTCTTCCATGCCGTCCGTGACATCCGCGAAGAGGATCGCCAAGAGCTCGCAGCAGCACGGCGGAGCGCTCCGTTCAAAAAAGTCACTCTCCAGGATCTTGTCATCCATCTCTGCGCCTCCGATGCGGGCTTCTCGTCATTTTCCCTCGATTGGTCGAGCCGCACCCGTGGGTCCGCGCGCAGGACCTCATTTTCTCGAAGATGACCCGATCAGGCTTTCTTGAATTCGCCCTTTCTGTCTTGCGTGTATGCGGCCATGGCCTCAAAGAGGTCTTGCGACGGCAGGATCATCGCGGATCGGGCCGCGTTGTAGTCCAGAGATTCACTGACGGAAGCCTCCTCGCCATAGAGAAGGACCTCCTTCGCGCCCTGAACGGCCAGTGGAGGATTTCCCGCAATCTCATTCGCTATTTCCATGGCGCTGGCGTACAGGGTTTCCGGGTCCGGATACACATGGTTGACAAGGTTGATCGCCCGGGCACGTTCCGCATCAAATCGGTGTCCCCGGAACGCTATTTCCCGCGCGTGGCTCCGTCCCACCACTCGAGGAAGACGCTGGAGCCCCCCCACGTCGGTGATGATGCCCAATACGGATTCAGGCAGGGCGAAAATCGTCCCCGTGGAACAGAAACGTATGTCACAACAGAGCGCCAGCTCGAGGCCGGCTCCAAGGCAATGCCCCTGAATGATCGCGATCGTGGGCTGGACGATGCGTTCCAGGCGGGTATAAGTGTGCTGGATCTTTTTTATTTCCTGGTATAATCGAATTTTCTGGGCCGCGCTGGGAGTTTCCTGAATGACGGACAACAACTCATTGTCGAGTCCCAGATCCAGGCCCGCGCAAAAAGATTTCCCCTCTCCCCGGAGAAGCACCACCCGGGCTTCTCCGTCCGCTTCAGCCGCAGCCACCGCGTCGTCCAAGGCATTCCACAAACGCGGATTCATCGCGTTGCGCTTGTCGGGTCGGTTGAGCGTGATCGTACCAACATGGCCTTGCCTGTGGTACTGCACCAGGCTTTCTTTTCCTGAAGCTCTAACGTTCATAAGAGATGACTCCTTTTAATCCCGTTCAGAATTTCTTCAGCCTGCTGGAAGACAGGCCGTGCACAAGAGGCTTCATGGACGTCGATCCGGATCTGGATATTTTCGCGGGTTGGAGAGCGGATTCGAGGCGGAGATTGAGCACATGATGTTCGAGCGAGGGAATGCGAGGCGAATCAGGCCGGGCCTTTTTGAGACATTCGAGGAGCGTACCCAGGAATTCCAGGTCTTTCCCTTCCGGAAAACTCTCGAGCAGAGCGAGCGCCTGCTCCGCTTTTTCAAGGGCTAACAGGCATTGGGCCCTTTTCAGCACGGTGGACGGACCGTCCTGATCGATCAGATCGTAATATTCGAGAGCCCAGGAAGGCTTCCCTGCCGCTGCGAGCGTGTCTGCCATCGCGCTCAAGGCAGCCCTGTTTCCGGTGAGTATCCCCGCCAGCCGGTCTAATTCGCGGCGCTTGGCGAGCTTCGCGAGCCTATGAATGAGCGTGAGAAAATGAGAAGGAGTGCGCAAGAGCTCTGTGGGCTCCGCATCACGCAGGGCAAAGTAATAGAGTATTTCATTTTGGTCTCGTAGAAGATCCAGATCGGAAAAGGAGTAGGAATTCCGTATGTGGAGATTCCTCACCGCGTCAAGGGTCGCGACGCGAACGGTCCTGAAGACCTTCCGAATTACCGCCTGGACCTCCACCTCCCGGCCCCGCAGCTCAGCCTGTTCGTAATCGTCAGGAAAGGTGAATTGAAAGACGATCTCCTCATTCTCCCGTGCACCAATGAACCCCTCTTCAAATGATTGAAGCAGCAGCCCTCTCCCGAGGAGGATGTCCCAGTACTTCCCTGAAATCCCGGTAAAGGCCACGCCGTCCATCCAGCTCCGGGAATCGAAAATAATCCGGTCCCCCGGACCCGCAGGTCGATCGGATTGCTGGAAAAAATTCAGTGCCGAGACCAGCTCCTCCATCGCGGCCGCGTTTCCGTTCTGAAGCTTCTCATAACCGTCCAGAAATTCTCCGAGAAGATCGTATTCTTCGATCGCACAGCTCGCAAGCGCTCCATACGCGTAGAAAGCCGGGTCGTCTTTGAGATCTTCCCGGTTGGCCAGCAGGAAATCCAGGACCTCGAACAGACGCTGCTTGAAATAGACATCACGCTCCATCTGTTCGTTGGCCAAGGCCCACCGGTTGCGCACCCGTCTGATGGCCGCCTTTGACATGGCATCCGTTTCGTACCGGTCCCCGATGGAAAGGTACCGGGGCCGATATCCTGAAAAGGGCTTGAAATGGAACCGTTCCGGATGCTTTGCGTAGGTCGATCCAAAATACAACTGCATCTGTTGGGAGCCGGAGTTTGACTGTATGGGAATACCGAGGGAGCGGACAAACTCCAGGGTCTGTCGCGCGTCTTCCTCCGTTTCATTCGGCAGCCCGAAGATGGTGAAGAGCTCCGTCTCCATTCCCAGGGCTTGCGCGGCCTTCACGTTTTCCCGGACGCGATCGAGCTCGATCCGCTTGTTGGTTCCGGCCAGCACACCGGGACTTCCGGACTCCAGCCCGAACGCGATGGTGTCCGCACCGGCCGTTCGAAGTTTTTCGAGCAGGGGAGGGTCCATGAGATCGCTGCGCGTCTGGCACCAGAAGGGAGTGGTGATGCCCCGTTCGATCTTTTTCTCGAGCAATTGCTCGGTCCGCTGTCTGTCCTCGGTGAAGTTCGGATCCGCGAACCAGAAACGTCCGATCCCCCTTTTTTCCAGGTGCTCCATTTCGTCGAGCGTTCGCTCAATGGAGTGGTAACGAACCGTTCCCTTGCAGATCCCCGGCGTAATGCAGAACCAGCAGAAGTGACTGCAGCCTCGGGATGAGAGAAGGATGGCCGTGTCCTTTCCTTCGAGGTTCAGCAGATCTGTCAGGAACGGTTAAGGGTATGCATCGATGTCATCGGGCGGTGCCGGGCCCGGCCGGGTATCGACAATACCGCCGTCTCCCCGGCAGGTGATACCTTCGACCGTCTCGAGAGCGTCCCCTGCGGCAAGGGCTTTGGCCATGGCGGGAATCACCACTTCTCCCTCCCCGCGAACGAGCGCGTCAATGTCTTCAAGTTCCTCGAGCGCGGCCGACGGCATGACTACGGCCTGGGGTCCACCCAGGATCAACGTGATTCTCCGATGCCTCGATTTTATGTACCGGCAGAGGAACCGTATTCGTCCCATGGTGCTCTGGTAGGCGGTAAACCCGATCACGGAAGGTTCAGTGAGAAGTATCCATTTCTCGAGGCTGTGCAGGGTCAGCGGCCTGTCCCGGAGATCGTCGAGGATTACTCCATCCCAGCCGTGAGACTTGAGCGCTGCAAGAATGTACCCGAGGGATATGGGGATGCTTTCGGAGGACTCGAAGCCGACATCATGATTGACGTTTATAAATAGAAAAGACACCAGGGGAGCTTCCTAATAATGGAACATACCATCAAACTTGTCACGGCCACAACCACAGTTCTTGACCCCGTTCCCCGGCACCTGGTACACCATCGATTAATGAAAAAGATAAAGAGTCCGTGGTACGGTATAGCCTGGATCGTTGTTTGGACGGTGGCCCTCGTGTGGTTTCTCAGGTCGGGGATGTTCGATTTCCGGGAAAGCGTCGGCCTGGCTCTGATCTGGCTCATACTTGTCGGGGTCACCGTGTACCTGATCGTGCAGAATCTGCGGCTCCGTTCCCGATCGCGCAGGTGAATGGATGTATGTCCGGCCAGGCTACCGCGTCGACCGCGGATTATTCCTGCGCGTCCCGGAACACGGCTTCTCCACGGATGGTCCCCCCGCTGCTCCCTCCCGATCGCTTGATTGCGAAATGGTTTGAGGGCACGCGATTCCTTCCCCCGCCAGGGATGAACCCGTATCAACGTATGTATCGGTACGACGTCTCAATGACCGATATGACATGCTTCTTGGCCTGGGCCAGGCTCCAGCCGTTCCGAAGCAGGCACGTGAGATACTGCCTGGCCGCCATTCTCATCTCTCCTTCGGATCTCGCCTGGGCTATCATCATCGGATACTGAGTGCAGTCAGGGGCCTGTTGAACTGCGCCCGGCGCCGCGCCGGGTCTCGATGCCATCGGTGGGCTGTGTCGAGGGCCCGCGTATTGACGCGGGGGCTGCCGCGTGGGAGCACGCCGCCGCGGGGCATAGCGAGGAGTGGGGGAACGCCGATAAGTGTTTCGATGAGGGGCGCTTCGAGCCCGACTACCAAAGGTTGGCGCTTTTGGCGCTGAGCGGCCTATGGGCCCCGCCGCGGAACCGCGTGGAGGAACAGGCTGGATCGTGCCTGCGCGCTTATTCCTTCGCGGTTTGGCACGCGGGGTGACTTCGGCAGGCGCTGGGGCCCTCGTTTCCGGTTTTTCGACGGGTCCGGAGCCGACGTACGCGCCCTGTTGGTCAAACTCCGGGGCCTCGGGCGCCAGGTAGGGAAACTCCTGGGCTAGAGAATTGGGGATGAGCACGGCTCCCCAGATACACAGCACACTGACTGCGGCAAGGGCAGTCCTGAAC
>JARRRG010000191.1:0-6293 GCA_037380965.1 Deltaproteobacteria bacterium | reverse complement strand
GCGGCCGGCCGCCCAGGGTCAACGCGGCTGCCGCACGATGTGCGAGGCATGCCGCGCTCACCAGGAGGACCGGGACTCGACATTCCTCCCCATCCACATTGACGCGTGTTCGAGCCTTATCTAAGGCCCCTTATGCACGGCGCGGGCCGTCTTGTCAACAACCGGCCCCTCATCCGAAGGCCGGCGCATTGGCTTGCAGCAGGCCGATGTTCGTCGAATCAAGGAGACGCCCGCGGGCCTTCATCTTGGGAGCTGATCTCGAGGACGACTCCCTCGAACCCTGCCCGATACTTTCTCCCGTGCCACACGATATAATTGCGGAATACCGAACGTAAGAAAATGAACGCAATCAAGAAGATGGAGGGCAGAAAGGAGAGCAGCCAGTTTCCCACTGACACGGGAAACGGATTCAAGGTTCTCAGCAGCAGTGCGGTCAAGAAGAGTGAGCCGAGATAACCGTAGGAAGCCCAGCCGATCACGGGTCCGACGACCCCCATGGGAAAGAGCACCAGCCCCACGATCACGGAGACCAGGACCGCGAGGGTCACATTCATGTGAGCGGCAAGCGTTACCACCCAAATGCCCGGGTTGGTGAACTTGGGAAAGAGGATCTGCCGGTCCAGGTAACTGAGGAAGCCTGCGACGGACTGGTTGTGGAGCGGAGATTTCAAAAGATTTGTCGCGTCGAGCCGAATGCCAATGCGCCGGCCCTCGAGCACATTGCCCAATATGAGATCGTCCACGACCGTACGGGCCCAGGCCGCGGTGACATTCAACTTTTCAAAAGTCTCCCGGCGAATTGCCGTGGCCCCTCCCCATGGTTTGGGCCTGAGCACGTCGAGGAGCAAAACAAATGACCCGTATATGGCCTGAGAGACCCCGCCGAGCGTTTCCGGTTTCGGGTCGAAGGCCCGGAACGTGGACACCACCTCGCTCACGCCCGTTTCGAGGGGCTCGGTAAACCGCAGCAGCCAATCCGGCTCGGCCAGGTTGGAGCTGTCACAGAACACAATGATCTCTGTCTCCGGTCTCAGGGCCTGTATTCCCGCGATCAGGTTGTGGTTTTTCTGCGCGCACCCCGTGCTGAGCCCACTTATGATCTTTCGCGCGTGGCCGTGCTGTTGGCACAGTCTGTCGACCATGTGGTTGGCGGGGTCCCTCTCACTTTCCAGGATTTGTTCCTGTCCTGACGAGACTTCCTTGAGCGGCACGAGGAGCTCGAGGGGGGCAGGCGGTGCAACCCTCCCCTCACCGGATGTTCGAACCGCGTTGGACCGCAAGGTGAGAATACCCAATATGAGAGGCGCGAGGAAGAGAATCGCGGTGAACGCGAGCCAGATTGTCAGCACCCCCACGGGTACACTCATGGTTCTTCACCATTGAATCGAAAGAGGTGAATTGCGGCCGGCTTCTCTAATCCCCCGGGGGGACGGCTGTCAAGGAGTGAACCGGACCCTGGTACGCAAAACAATCAGTGTGTTATGCTTACTCTCACGTTGCAGGTCAGTCCCTCCTTAAGCATACTCTCAGTATCTTCGAGAGCACATTCTATCTCGTAATCCGCGGGGACCTCAAGGGCGGGGTTTCGGCTGACCCAGGGGATTCTGGTGACCCTGGCCATGAACTTCTTGTCGGGATAGGCGTCGAAGACGACGGTCCCCCGATCTCCGGGCTTCAGTTTCACCAGGTCCAGCTCATGCACCTTGCACCGAACAACGGTCGAATGCATCGGGGCCAAGGTCAAGGCATGGAACCCTTTCTGTAGCTCGGATTTCACCCTGAAAAGCGGGGACATCCAAATGAGTTGTCCCGAGATGGGGGCCTTGAGAAAGGCTTTGTTCAGTGGGATGCTGCTGTCCGCGTACGACCGGTTTGTCTGCCATTCCAGGAGACCCACGGCTCTCTTCTGCCTGGCTTCGGCAAACTTCAGATCGTCTTTGGTCTTTTTGATGGCGGCCTTGGCCTGCTTGATCGAATCTTTGACCTCCTCGATCTCCTTCTTTGTGGCTGCCAATTGCCGTTCCTTGTTCTTGACCGCATTGCTGTGCGCCATCTCCTTGGACGCTAATTGTCGAAGATCCTGCAGCTCCTTTTTCACGGTATCGAGCTGGAGGCGTTTGACTGCCAGGCTCACATTCGTCAGCTTGTCCAGGGCGATTTGCTGGTCGTAAAGGGCCCTCTTCAGCCCGAGCACCGCTTCCGGATAGAGAATCTTGTGCACCTCTATCATGGCGGCACGATCAAGCTCATAACTTCCCAGAGTATCCCCCGCCTTTACCGCCTGGCCTTCTTTTGCCGTGATACCGGTGATCACCCCCGGGTAGTACATCACAATAGCCCGCTTGAAAGACGCGAAACTCTTGCCGCGGAACAAGATCTCCGCTTCCGATTTCGCATCCGCGATCTGAGGAACGATGGCGGCCTTGGCAGGAGCCGGGCTTGAAACAGCCGTCTTGGGATTATGGGTGAGCGCCATCAAGACGAGCGAGACGACCGCGATCAAACCTGCCAGAAGAACACCGTAAATTTTCGCCCGCGGCTTGTGACCTTTGGGACCTTCAAAATCGTATTCTGGCATTGTACCTATTCAAACCTCCTGCAAGAGTCGCCAGGTCGATCAGGGCGTCCACCCTGGCCTCGCGCATGCCCATTGCAGCCAGGTTCGCATCCACCCTGCTGATGCGAGATTCGAGATAAACCTCGTACGGGATGTCCCCCGACTTGTACCTGAGGAGCGATCTCTCTTCGCTCAGCTCAGAAAGCTTGGCTTGCTCCCGCTGAAAACCCTCCCTCTCTCCCGAGAGATCGAGCAGGGATGTCAGCTTCCGGAAAAAATTATACAGGTCTCGTGACCGTTGGCGGCGATCTATCTTCGTCTGGCGAGCGATCATCTTCTGTCGCTTGATGTCGCGAACCCGGGCGAAGCCGTCCCACAAGACATAGTTGAGCCCGACCGCGAAGTTGAACCCCGACCGTCGATCCTGCTCACCGGAGAGACTCTCCATCAGGACAGTCGGCTGGGGGAGCAGAGTGACATATGCGCCCGCGACTTTGGTTGACTGTAACTGCTCTTTCTTTGCCAGGATTTTCAGACTGAAATTGGACCCCTGGATGTCGGCGAACGTGATCAGCCTGCCGTTGAAGCCATCGAGGATCTGGTTGGCCGCGTCCCTGGTATCGAGGGGAAGGTAGTAATCGGGATGATACCCCATGAGGACCTTCAGTTCAGCTGTCTTCGTCTCGAGCTTATCCTCCAGTGTCCTGAGCTGGATGCGCTCTCCCCGGACCGCGTTGCTCCAGAGCCTCACTTGGAGCGGGTCCACCGCCCCCTGGTCAATCCGGCTCTTCCCGTAGACTACCTTTTCACGCCGAAGAGCAAGCATCTGCTTGCGTGCCCGGATCTGCCTCTTGAGGACGTCGATCGCGTAAAATGCCTTCGCGATGTGGGCTATGCCCTGGGATATCTTACTAAAATGCGTTATCCTTCCGATGTCAACCATTATCCCCTGGCTCTTGATCTTGAACAGGGCCAGAGCGGGGTTGTAATCCCTCTTCAAGCGCAGCTCTACATTCAATGGATTGTCGCCGAACTCGTTCCCGGCCCGGGCAACGTAGAAGCGAGTCGCCACTTCAACGGTCGGCAGGAGCTCGGAGTGAGCATCCTTGAGATCCGCGGATCTGATCTGAATGTCGAGCCGATTCCTGAGAAACTCATCGGAATGGACAAGGGCGTAGCGGACGCAGGTGGGGAAATCAAAATATCCGTACGATCCCGGCTCGGGCGCTCCGCCTGCTCTGGCCGAAACAGCCATCGCACACATGAGGAGACAGACGAGCGACCCGAATATTTTTCGGGACGCAATCATGAAACAGTCTGTTCGCACATGGACTGGGATTCGGCGAGAGAACAACAGGCTGCCCACACTCCATTTCATGGAACTTGTCACGTGTTTTCCACACCCTAAAATCCCTCTCAAGGCAACTTCGAGGGACTAACCGTAACATACCACTAATGCTATTGAAAAATACGCGCCTATTCCCGAGTTAGACACTCGTCCCAAGTATATCGAAACGGCCAGAAAATGTCAACGCCGTTCTCTCCGCAGTTCTTCCGGCCATTTTCAGTGATTTGGCAGGCTCTCCGCGGGCCCGGGTCGCGGATGGTCAGAAGTGGCGTATCACCGGTGACCTTCGGAGATGGCTCATCTCAGTGGCAGGGTCGATACAACGATCATGCGAGTGGTGGGGTCGACTGGCTGTGACAATTATGGCCTGTCTGCCGTGGCGATCAATTTCTCAAGCCGAGCGATGACCTCTTCATTGCCGAAGAAGTTCTCCTCTTTGATACTGACCCTGAATTCGTGCAGCCTCGCCTCGAACTCCTCGAGCACGGGTCTCGCGGGTCGGGACGCCAATGAATAATCTCCATACCCGAGCCGGGCAAGGAAGTGGGCATTGAGGAATTGTTCGTAAGCATTCGCAATTGGGAACGAGAAGACCGGCTTACCCAGATAGAGCGCCTCGGACACGACGTTGTGGCCGCCGTTGGTAATCACGTACCGGCACGCGGCAAGATCTTGAAGAAATCCATCCGTGGAGTGTGCTTTAAAGACCAGATATTTCCGAGAGGGCCTCTTGCCGAAACCGTAAATAATGAATCGGTGCGGCATCTGCTCGAGCATGCCGAATAGACGCTCGAAGGTGGGTGAAGTCTGGTACACGAGCACGTGATCGTTTTCCGTCGGACGCTGCTCCGCAACCGCTCGCCTGATAATGGGCGGAAAGATTTCCGTGGTCCGGGGATTTACCGGAGGAACCCGGAAAAAAGAGCTGACCAGAAACCGATCGGCCCGGCTGTAGAGTCTTTTGATCGACTGGCTCGTCATGAGCCTGCTGACGCGCTCCTCCTTCGGAATCGCGTACCGGCAGTGAGTTATCACATGCTGGTGATCCAGGCTGACAGACATCCGGCCGAGACTGCGGGCCGCCAGCGGCGTAAAGTACTCGTAGTCGGTAATGATGAGATCGGGATCGAAACCGGTGACAACTTCGGCCACCCTTCTGATTACCGCCTTGCGGCCGAGGAGAACTCGTGCGGCATTGCCCGCGGTGGCACGGACATCCACGCGATTGTTCCGGTAAAAGGTGGATGGAATGGGCACATCTTCGACCGGGTAACCGCGGTCCCTCAGACTGTGGACCTTGCCTCCGCCGACGAAGAGGAATTCATGCCAGGGCATTTCCTCAGCGACAATGAGGGCTCGATTGACGTGGCCGAGAGCGTCGCCCATCACTCCATACAGGATTCTGGCCATCGAGGAGACGTTCCTCCATTTGGCGCGGGCTCAGGATGAGGCTGCCTGTGCGGTAATGCTTCTCCCCGGCGTTCGGACGGGCGCCGTCTGACTTCTCAGAGGAAATCACATGAAGTCACGAGATCCCCTTCTCGCGGGGTCAGGCCTTTGGGGAGCATTCGTGCCGCCTCTCGGTCTGTTCGTCTCTTCGCCCCGCAGAGAGAGACGGTTCTCAGTCTTGGATTATAGATCACACAAATGTAGTATGAGCAGGGAGTTCAACAGAACCATCAAGCTATCGCTTGAGCTACGATCTCCCCTCGAACACCGCCTGAACGAGTCGGGCAGGCCCTCTTACCCGGGGCCGACACCGATTTCCCTGCAGAGACACCAACGGCCGTCCCGAGTTATTTTACTCTGGACCAGAGTTGATCCCGCCCTCCTTTGGCCGGGGAACGGGTGATCATGAAACCCTTCTTCAACCCGTATACATAGTAGTCGCTGACGGAACCATCGGGAAACTTGATGAACATCTTGTGGTCTTCAAACGTCCAGAGGCCGTCCGAGCCCGCGCGGTGTTTCTTGTTGAAGATTCTGCACGTCCCATCTTTCCGAAGAGTCATGATGACACGAAACTTCGGTTGCGGGCTGTGTTTCGCCTTTTCTGAAAGGGGATTGTCATCCGGAAGAACTTCCCACGTTCCGATGAGCAACTTCCAATCGATTTTGGGTTGGTATATCTGCTCGGGGGTTATCCCCCCTCCAGCAGTTGCAAAATGCGGGACCAGTGCAGCCAAAAGGACTGCAATGAAAAGAAATTGCACGGCCTTCCTCATTGACCCTCCAGGATCAATTTTTCGCTTTGACGACGATTCAGTCTGGGTTCAGGGTTGCCGTACTCACGGCTCAAGTCAAGAGAAACCGGGGCTTCCTTATCCTTATGGGGTCAATCTACCATGTTATCAGTTGGTTGTCATCTGCAATTCATTAGTTATCTGC
>JARRRG010000190.1:0-5139 GCA_037380965.1 Deltaproteobacteria bacterium | reverse complement strand
AACGAGTCGATTCACCAGATCGACAGAAAAATCCCACACGAAAGAATGCGTCTTGAGAGACCACATCTTCACAGCAGCCATACAAATCTTATCATACCCAAGTTCGTCCATGGCCTTAACGAGATCGGCAACGGTCTCATATGGATAAAACATGGTCCCGTACAAGTACTTGTGCTGAGCGAGCTCCTCCTCAGTAGTCGGGAATCGCCCCATGGGCAGCATTGGCTTGAACGTCGTCTTGGCCAAATGGATCCACTCTGGATAATCGTTGAAGTTGTAATTCACTTCCTCCTTCACCTGTGGAGGATAGTTCATCATGTCTATAGCTTTGATCTCTGTCATTGGAACCTCCCACGCGATTAAGTTGTTTTCACAGAGTTACGATTGTCTCCTTGCGATCGTGGCGGAGGAAACGCCTCCACCCTGCAGGCAAGGCTTGTGATGGCAAGAGCCTCCTTGATCCCATGAGCGCCGATGTCTGCAACTCTTCGACCTGTCCTCTCAGGAGCAAAGGGTAGGGGGGTGACCCATTCCCGTACGAGTGCTTCCACGACAGGATTCGAAACAGGGTATGATGCTGAAAAGAGGTTGAAGTCCAAAGGATCTTACTTTTTCCGGTGACACGACAAGACGCGCATCGGCTCCAGCTGACATGCAGCAAGCGTTTCCCGCGTTAACGGTTGCTCCCTCTCGAAAAGCGGGTCGGAGTCGTGCCGTTTCTCTCAAATCGGCAGCATAACGGGTGCACTCGTCTTCGGAGACCACGAAGCTCTCTTGCCCTTTCATCGCTGTTACGTCGATGGGCACTCCTTCCTCCTGGAAGGGTCCCGCTTTCTTCTCCTTTGAGGACTTCTTCTGACTTGGGACGGCAAGCTCGTGCTGATCCACCCTCAAGATTCGGCATCTTGCCGCCACATCTTCAGAGACCTCATCCATGTTAAGAATTCCCAATTCGACCTAATGTATGGATCCACCCATCCATGGTAGTCGCGATTCCCATACGGAAGCCGTTCGAACGATGCGCTACGATGAGACGGGGGAATATTGCTCATATGTTTCCTGTTCCCGTGGATGTCGGACCGTTCTTGTCGTGCCCATTAATCCGCGTCTACGCCCGCCCAAGAACTCTTTCCCCTTGGCCAGTGACGATCATGCCCCTGACCTCCTCGTCCCATTCCAGCGTTTCAAGCTCCCTTGTCAGTTCAAGAGAGATCCTCATTCAAACCACTTGCGTGTGCGCGTCGACTTATCCTAACGAGCGAGACCCGAGCGCTTATTAACGAACGATCGCCCATATTAAACGGCAAAAAAATCACTCGCCACTGCGCTTCTGCCGGACCAGATACTCTCGCGGCATATACGGGGCTAGACCTGGCAACAGTCTCTGCCAGGGACAATGAAATCCCGTGGCTAGGCTGCGGGATGAATCCCCCATGTCTCCTGCCCCTCAAATATGGCTATTCCTCGACGACGGGCCTCGGCGTCGCCGAAACGCCGTCGAAAAAGACACGGATGATCTGATCCGCAATCTCTTCGATCGTCAAAGGCCCCCCTTCTCGATACCAACGGTACGCCCAAAAGATCATACCGGAGACGCAGAAGGTGATCACTGTGATGTCCAGATCACGGATGAGACGATCGGCCTTCAACTCTTCAAGCTTCTGGCGAAAAAGCTCGTAAAGCTCCCGATGCTGCTCAAGTGACTGCTTTCTCAGGTTCCGGGGCAACTGGTGTTGTTCGTCAAGATAAATCTTTATCTCTTTCCGCTTTTCTTTGACGAGACAAACCTGCTCCTGGATCATTCTCTTGAAGCACTCCTCCGCGTCATGATCCTCGCTTATAATGTTGCGCTGTCTCTCCAGGATAATTTCACCTATATCCGTTATGATTGCTAGAAGGATGTGGTCTTTGTTCTTAAAGTGCGCATACACTTTGGCGTTAGCCACACCCACAGCTTGGGCAATATCGCGAATAGAAGCTCCCACAAATCCATGTTGATAAAAAAGGTTCGTGGCCCTCTCTAAAATCCGTTCTCTCGTGCGGTTTTCTCTCATGTGCGCGCCAGACCTCTGAGGAGGACCGACAATTCCCTCCACATACCCGAACATTGTTCAATTTCCGAAAAACTACGTGTGAGATCACCTCGTGTCGAGGAACACGTTCCTGCAGCGATGGTCCTCATTGCGAGCGGGCGAATATCCCCCGGCAGATTCGAGGTGGAGCACTCGTCCTGGCTGAGGCCTGAGCACGGCATATCCCCACCGACCAGGCCCACATCAGATACCGCTGGCACAAGTCATCCGCCCAGTGTTCAAGCTCCAACGGGGTTCTCGGGCCGCAGCCTGGTCCGCAGCAGGAGAGAACAGCCCGAGGAGCCCAGAAGAGCGCCGGGCCAGCGCCGCTGGATTGCATTCTGCCCTCACGCCTTGCGACTGCCGCGGACAGGCAGCTCACTGCGAAAACCGGGACAAATCCGGCAGCAACGGACCAGAGCATCCCCGGGGAGGCGAATTCCGTTGCAATCGAATCCTCTGCCGAAGGTGCGTGCCCGTTAGAACCATGGCCGCGTCACTGTCACACGAAACCCGCAAGAGGCCTCTCACACCGGCCAGTAAAGTGACGACCAGAGTTATGAACGATCGTTTGGTTAAAATAGCGACTTGTCCTACCCTGTCAAGAAAAATCTTCACAGGACTTCCCCCCCAAAATTGAGCGGTTCCCGGACGCCATACCAATTCGCGTCTTTTTTGTAATGTGCTAGTGACCCGTGCCGGAAATGGTTTCATACGAATTCGCGATTTTATTCGTAATTTGCTGTGGCGTTCCCCACTTTAGTTGAGGAGAGGCACTCGTGGGTCACGTGACATCGGCGGCTGCTCATCTTTCGGCGGAAGAGATTGGTCGGCAGACAAGGTTCAGCAAGATTAAAAAAACTTCCCGGAACTCGTATCCGAGATTTTTCCGGAGCGAGATCCGGAAGATACCCCGCCCGAGGCAATCCGGGCCCAGGATGAAGGGCGTTTCGGCCGAATCAGCACTCATCGTCCTGCACGGGCTCCATCCGGGGTAGGGCCAACGGCGCCGCGCCAAGTCGCCGGAGTTTTCCCTCTTTTAGTACAGGTCATCGTCTCCAAAGAGGTCGTCGTCCTCCCCTCCTGCCCCCGGCATTTCTCCGTATTGCTGCAGGTGCTGTTGCACGAGCTCACTCTCCCTCTGCGAGAACATCCGGTCCTCCTCGAAATCGAAGAATTTGGCTGCGTCATTGGATGCCAGGTGGCCGGACAGGAGCTTACGCATGTTGTCCGTACCTTTGATGGCGATGACTTTTTTTGTTTCATCCATCAGCCTGAAGACGCCTTCCGATTCCGGAACCATCTCGACGTTTTCCGCGGTGAAAGCCAGAACATCTTCCGGGGGAAGCTCGATCTTGCCCATGGCCAGGCGCAGGTCGCATTGCAGGCAGCGTCGAGCCTCCTCTGCCGCGTCCCTATCTCCAAACCCGAGCCCCACTTCTTCGAAACCGTTTCGCTCGGAGAGGGGAAGCGTGTGAGTGGCGTGCCGTTCCCGGTACGCGAAGGCCTCGTCCCTGCCGAGCCAGGGATTGAGCGGCGGTAGCCTGACGAGCGTCTCTTCGATGTCACCGCTGCCGCCGAGGTGCTTGTCGATCCGGGACGCGGCCTTTCGACCCGCGGCTACCGCGTGCACGATCGCGGCGGGGAACACCACCGCGTCTCCGCCCGCAAATATCCCCTCCACATTGGTTTCCATGGTCCTTTCATCGACCTTGAGGAGGTAATTTGACACAGCTACGCCTTCATCCATGGCAAACCCCAGATCGGTGGATTGGCCTATGGCCAGAATGACCGCGTCCGCTTCGATACCCATGGTGCACTCATTGTCGAAGCTCGGATTGAATGCACCCTCCGCGTCGAAGACACACACGCATTTGTTGAAGCAAATGCCGCGGACTCCGCCCTCCTGCTCGACGATTTCCATCGGTCCCCAACAGGTGCTGATCTTTACGCCCTCTTCCTCGGCCTCTTCTATCTCCCAGGAATGCGCGGGCATCTCATCGCGGTCTTCGAGGCAGACCATGTGCACCTCTTCCGCGCCGAGCCGCCGGGCCGTGAGCGCGACGTCGACCGCTACGGCACCCCCACCGATCACGACGACCTTTCCCGACAGAGAATCAGCCTGGCCCAGGCTCACCTCACGGAGGAAATCGATTCCCCAGAGCACCTGCGGAAGTCCCGCCCCCTCGATCGGGATCTTCCTGCTCAGGGGCGCGCCCGTGGCGATGAAGGTCGCGTCGAAGTTATCTTTGAGCTGACCAAGGGTGAGGTCCGTGCCGACAGTCCTGGTTGGCTCGAAATCGATCCCGAGCGCCAGGATCTCGCCTATCTCTTTCTCCAACACCTCCTCGGGGAGGCGATATCTGGGGATGCCGTACCGCATCATCCCGCCGGGCTTCTCATTCGCGTCGAAGATCGTGACCGCGTGGCCTCGTTTACGCAGGTAGAATGCCGCGGTAAGACCCGCGGGCCCGGAACCGACCACGGCTACCTTTCGGCCCGTTTCAGGAAACACAAGGCTCCGGGCCTTCCAGCCGTCCTCTGCATGGTCCGCGGCGAACCGTTTCACCGCGCAGATCGCGATGGGATCGTTCACCTGCCCGCGACGACACGCGTCTTCGCAGGGCCGCACACAGACCCTCCCGAGTATGCCGGGGAACGGCACGGTCTCCCTGATGACCGAGAGCGCTTCGTCGGCCTTGCCCTCCCCAACGAGGCGCAAATACCACGGGATGTTGATTCCGGCCGGGCACGCGGCCACACACGGCAAGAGGTCCTCCTCTCTGTTTTTCATGCCCGCGTCCATGATCGCGCCGGTCGGACAGACTTCCACGCATGCCGTGCAGAATTTGCATCCCGAATCCTTCAACGTGGGGGTTACCGAGCCTACGGTCACCTTTCCTTCACGGTCGAACACGAATCCAATGGCATTGATGCCCCGCAGCTCCCTGCAAGCCCGCACACAGCGAGTGCAGCCGATGCAGAGATTGTAATTCCGGGTGAGCAGCGGCTCGTCCTCGATCACGGGCAGTGCGGTCGGGATCCATTTGGGCGTGGCAGGACTCAT
>JARRRG010000189.1:0-5144 GCA_037380965.1 Deltaproteobacteria bacterium | reverse complement strand
TGTCGTTCATGCTGATCCTGTACTATTTCCTTGCCAAGGATGAAGAAAAGCGAATGACCGGGGAATTCGGTGACGCGTACCGCGACTACGCGTCGCGCACCGGGATGTTTCTCCCCTTGTCTGTCGAGCGACTATTCGTGTGGCCGGGACTGACCGCGGATAGTGCGAGGTTGAGACCCGTGATCGTGCCGGTGCTCATAGTGGCGGTCGTTCTCGGAGGAGGTTTTGTTTGCCGCACGCTCACGCTGCGCTCGCTCTCCTATGCCGCGTCCGGGAACATCACCCTGCTGCCCATCCTCCCGGAGGATAGAGCGATCGCGTCAAAGGTGTTGCAAGGCATCGTGGATGGCGAGCATTCCGGGACGGTGAAGTTCCTGCAACCCGGCACCGCGTATCTGGGCTATGTCATGCCCGCGGATTACATCATGCAGGGAATGATCGCGAACACGGGATCTCGATTTCATCTGTTCAAGAAGCACCACACCATTGCCATGATCACGGACTGGGTATTCCATCCGTTCCAACACCTCCGACGGCCGCCGTCAGCCCACTTTGCCAAGATGCACGGCGTGGACCCCAAAATCGCCAGACGGCATCATTGTCCCCTCGGTATCAACGATCCGAAGCTCGCGTGCGACTCATGTCCGTACAGGCGGGTAATTCTGGTAAAGATCACTACCGGTTCCAAGCGGATCGCGTCGGGGCCCGACCTGCTGTCGTTCCGAGCCCACCGTGAGCCGGTCGGATTCATCGATCTGGATACCCGAACCGGAGCAATCATCAACGCGCAAAAAGTCGGTAAGTCAACGGCCTGGAAGAACGTACCCACGCCGGCGATCTAGCCTGCGCCCGCCCACGAAATAGGACCGGAACGCGGATCGCGCGGGTTGCGGACCCTCGGATGAGTCGCGCTCGAAAGGACCGTCCGAGGGCTGAAGATCAACCGCATCGCCGGACCTCGGAATTGCTTCCGTTACCGTATACTGCACAAGGAGACCATGAATGCCCCAACTGTTCGAGAAAACGCGCATTAAATCGATGGAGTTGGAAAATCGAGCGGTCCGAAGCGCCACCTGGTCCGCGGTTGCAGACGACAAAGGCTTCGTGACCGACAAAGCGATCGACCTCTACCGGGAGCTTGCTCGCGGGGGAGTGGGGCTGATCGTGACCGGAGGTCAATTTGTGATGCCCAATGGCATCGGATTGCCCCACATGATCGGAAATTACGATGACCGCCAGTTGGAAGGACTCACTCGATTGGTTGACGCGGTACACCGTGACGGGGGCAAAATCGTTCCGCAACTGGTCCACTGGGGAATCAGGGCCAATCCGGCGCTGTTTCCACAGGAAGGGGAGCTCTGGGGCCCATCGGGTATTGAAGATCCGTTCAGCGGAAATGTGCCCCATGAAGTCACTCGGGATGAGATCACGCAGCTCATCAACGCGTACGCCGCGGCCGCGGCTCGGAGCAAAAAGGCCGGATTCGACGGAGTCCAGCTCCACGGCTCTCACGGGTACGGCATCAACCAGTTTCTCGCACGCTCTTCGAACTGGAGAACGGACCGGTACGGTGGTGACATCTCGAACCGGTATCGATTCCTTGGAGAGGTGCTTGAAGCGGTTCGCGGGGCCGTGGGGGAAGACTACCCGGTCATGATCAAGCTGAATGTGCACGACTATGTCCGGGACGGGCTGGAACCTGATGAGGGCGTGTACATAGCCAAACGTCTCGACGCGGACGGAATCGACGCGATCGAAGTGACCGCGGGCAGCCGCGCGTCCGATGACGGGATGGTACCGTTCCGCACGAAAATCAAGAAGCCCGAAGATGAGGGATATCTCCTCGAGCTGGCCGTCCAGGTCAAAGAAGCCGTGGACGTACCCGTCGTGACGGTGGGCGGATTCAAGAGCCTCGAGGTGATAGAAGGAGTTCTTTCTGCAGGGAAGGCGGATTATGTGGCCATGTGCCGTCCCCTGATCCGGGAGCCTCACCTGGTGAATCGATGGAAGCGTGGGGACACCAAAAGAGCCACCTGCATCTCCTGCAATGAGTGCCTCGGCACGGGAACGCTCGAATCTGCCGTCCACTGCGCGGTCGAGCGAAAATTACAGGAAAAACGGGCGAAGAAAATCGATTGACGCCCGACCGGTTGCCTGAGCCGCAACATCTCCGACGTCTCCCCCGCGTACCTGACCGTACGCCCGGACCGGGAGACCGGAGCGCATGACTGACACCACCGGACCGGCCCGGATCGAGCAGACCTCACCCTTGACGCCGCGGCGAATCCGGCAACACGTGCCGTTATGGCGCCTAAAGCATGTCGAGAAATTCCTTCCAGGGTGCAGAGGCCCGGGTTTCAGTCCCGCTTTTCCCGCAGGCCCGGATGATCATGGCCGCCCGCGCAAGAGACCGCAATGTTCATCGAACAAGAGATGCTCCAGCCGGCGGTCAGAAAAATGGTGCGATACTATTTCTCAAGTTCGTTGACTATTCGTTCGTACCGCTCGTGAACCAGTTGACGGTCAAATTTCCAAAATTCCTCGAGCATCTCGTCCTTTTCCTTACTGCTGAAGTACTCCATACAAGGGTAAAAGAACTGTTTATCTTCCTTGAAGATGTGTTTCGGGTAGAAGTCGGCAAGCTCGCGCAAGGTATCGAGTATCTCGGAAAACGCTGCGTCATCTCCTTTCCCGTATCGCTCCTTCGCGTCCACCAGTTGTCCGACGAGTCTGCGGCCCAGCTTGTGCTCCTCCACGAGCTCTTTCATTATTTCCGCGTGGGCCGGGTCGAGCTTTC
The DNA here is from genome assembly GCA_037380965.1 of Deltaproteobacteria bacterium. Lineage (GTDB taxonomy): Bacteria > Desulfobacterota > Desulfomonilia > Desulfomonilales > Desulfomonilaceae > JARRRG01. The sequence goes on along the minus strand of JARRRG010000189.1, from coordinate 2,347 downwards.
GACGAGCCAGGTCACGGAAGAGGATGTCCTCTTCCTTGCCGTGATGGCATCGATCCGCGTACATTCTGAAGAAGTCCGCGACCGTTTCCACGAAGAGCGGATCAACGATCCCGTCTGCTCGAAACGTTTTCTCGCGAGATGTCATCTGTTCGATGAGTCGTTCGATCAAACGATGTTCTCGCATGAGCGGACCAATCGGTATCATGGTGAGGCCTCCGACTGCGACATCGGGTTTTTCCGCCGCACGAACGGGTTCACGCACAGGTATTGCGGCATAGTGGTCGCATTATTTTCTCCTCATGTTATTCTAACAACCTGAGGTGCGCGGGGGAAGAGTTTTGCCATGACGGTCCCACGTCCCGAACGCGGCCGCGCTCGGGTACATCCATGGCCGTTGGAACCATGTGCGTGTTGGAAGAGTGTCGAGAATCTCTTGCGTCGACCGCTGCCTTCGCCGGTGGATTGACGTTGGCATGACGCGGCCGGGCCATGATCATGATCCGCGGGACATGGTGATAATGGCCGACAATACGGTTCCCAGGTCTGGTGTACGCCTTCCTCCTGCCCCGCAGTGCCGTTGTAAGAGTTTGCCCTGGAAATTCGTGCGTACGAGAGGTGAGTAATGGCTCACAATGTCGGTCAGGCCGGGATGTTGGAATTGCTCAATGAGTCAAAGATGCGACCCGTCCATTACCGCCTCTGGTTGCTCTCCACGGGGGGAACGTTATTTGACGGGTTTTCGATCTTTATGCTGGGTGTCACCCTCCCGTTGATCATCCCCAGGTTTCAGATCAGTCCCACCGTAACCGGGCTGATTGGTGCAGCCCTTGTCCTGGGTGCGGTGGCGGGAGCCGTGATCGGTGGTCCAGCCGCGGACCGTCTCGGCCGTAAGACGCTCTATCTTATCGACATGGCGCTGCTCACCGCGGCAGCGGCCCTCAGTGCCATAGCCTGGCATGCTATTGCCGTCCTCTCATTTCAATTTCTTATTGGTGTGGCCCTGGGCATCGATTTCCCGGTGAGCGCCTCGTATGTCTCGGAATTTATGCCGCGGGAGAAACGAGGCAGAATGCTGGTCGCGACGATCACCTTCCAGGCGGTGGGCATGGTGATCGCGGCGATCCTTGCCCTCGCCATCCTCCGGGTCATACACAGCGAGTTGGTCTGGCGTTACTTTTATACGTGTCTGGCCGTTTCCGCGGCGATCTTTTTTCTCTTGCGCCTCTGGTTGCCGGAGAGCGCTCGCTGGTACATGAGCAAGGGACGGAACGATAAGGCGGCTGAAGTGATCGCCTCGATTCTACCCGAGCAGAAGCCTGCATTGGAGAAGCTGGTGGCCGAGGCCGGTTCCGAAGTCCATTACGTGGCGAAGATCGCGCCGGGCCGGAAACCGCTTGGCATGTGGGCGCTGTTCACTCCAACCTATCTCAGGCGGACGATACTCGCGTCCGGGCCCTGGTTCTTGATGGACATCGCCACGTACGGGGTTGGCTTGTTCACCCCGATGATCCTGGCGGCCATGCATTTCTCCAGTGACGCGTCCAAGTCAGCAGCGGTGCTGGGGAGGGTCGACGCTGATTTCTCCGTAGCTCAGGGCAGCGGCATCATGGACGCATTCCTTCTGGTCGGTTTTTTGATCGGCCTCTACGTGGTGCCGCGGTTCGGAAGAATGAGAATGCAAATAGTGGGTTTTATCGGCATGACCGGCGGCATGCTGATCCTCGCGATCGCCACGGTGCTGACCCAAGGGGCATCACATCATGTGCCTCTGGTGTTCGCCGGGTTCATCCTCTTTAATCTCCTCATGAACATGGGGCCCAATTCGACCACCTTCACGCTGCCCGCGGAGCTCTTCCCGACCCATGTTCGCGCGTCGGGAAGCGGTTTTGCCGCGGCCTCGGGCAAGGTGGGAGCCACGTTGGGCATCTTTTTTCTGCCTCTCATCAAGGCCTCGTTTGGCGTTACCGCGGTCCTCTGTGTGGTGGCGGTGGTGAGTGCGCTCGGCTTCGTCGTCACCTTGGCATTCAGCGAAGAGACCGGGGAAGTGTCGCTGGAGGAGCTGCACAAGACAAGCTCCACCTGAATATCCCGCTCTCGGTGGCGTTCGCGGTCCGAGCACACGTCACTGATTCCCTGTGCCGGGGAATTGCTCGATTATCCCGATTCGAGCTGACGTTGAGCCCGAATTTGAAGAGCACGGCACTCATGGTATAATTGAATAGACATTGACGAGAGGAGAGGACGGCCAATGGATGACAATGACCGCGTGTACCTCGATCTTATTGAATGGATGAGACAATCGTGGGGTCATTTACCCGATTCCGAGGAGTTGCTCCCCATGATAAAG
>JARRRG010000188.1:6768-7849 GCA_037380965.1 Deltaproteobacteria bacterium | reverse complement strand
CCTGTGCAAGGTTCTCATTTACCACTTCGAGGATGTTCCCCTGAATGATCCGGTGGCTGATCCCGTCCCTCAAAAGACGCTCTTCCAACGGAATGGTGTCGAAGCCGTCGGGGCCCGGCCGAATGGTCACGGCACAGAAGAGGCAATTGAAGAGATTAGAAACGGACGGATGGTCATACTCGTAGACGACGAGGATCGGGAAAACGAAGGCGATCTTACCATGGCCGCGGAGAAGGTCACTCCCGAGGCTGTCAATTTCATGACCAAGTACGGGAGAGGTCTCCTGTGCCTGTCGATGACGCCGGAAAAGGTTGATTCCCTCGATCTTCATGCGATGGTCTCAAACAACAAGTCCCGTTTCGAAACAGCGTTCACCGTGTCCGTAGAGGCGGCCAGGGGAGTCACCACGGGCATTTCGGCTCACGATCGGGCGGTCACGATTCTAACCGCGATAGACGAAAATGCCGTTGCGAGGGATCTCGTTTCGCCGGGGCACATTTTCCCACTCAGGGCACGGAGTGGCGGAGTCCTGGTACGCGCGGGCCAAACGGAGGGAAGCGTAGATCTGGCGCGACTCGCAGGCCTTATTCCCGGGGGAGTCATTTGCGAGGTGATGAACGAAGACGGGACCATGGCGCGGCTGCCGGACCTGAGCATCATGTCCGATAGACACGGAATCAAGATCTGTACAATAAAGGACATCATCCAATACCGGATGCGTACGGAAACCCTGGTCCGTCGAGCGGCCGAGACCGTTTTGCCCACGTCATTTGGAAGCGAGTTTCGACTCTACGTGTATGAGAACGATGTGGATAGCCGGGAGCACGTCGTGCTCGTAAAAGGGGACGTGAATCCCGATGAGCCAATTCTCGTGAGAGTTCACTCCGAGTGTCTCACGGGCGATGTGTTCGGCTCGAGACGCTGCGATTGTGGAAGCCAGCTTGACAAGGCCATGCAAATGGTGTCCGAAGAAGGACGCGGAGTTATCCTGTACCTGCAACAGGAGGGCCGAGGCATCGGCCTCATGAACAAAATCAAGGCGTATGCACTTCAGGATCAGGGTTGCGATACTGTCGAGGCA
>JARRRG010000188.1:0-6685 GCA_037380965.1 Deltaproteobacteria bacterium | reverse complement strand
CCCGATTTACGTGATTATGGCATTGGCGCTCAAATCCTGGCCGACTTGGGTGTTCGCAAGATGCGCCTGATGACCAACAATCCAAAAAAGATCGTAGGATTGGAAGGTTATGGACTCGAAGTGGTGGAGCAGGTTCCCATTATAATTGCCCCGTGTCATTCCAACCTTCGGTATCTACGCACAAAACAGGAAAAGATGGGCCACCTGCTTGACATCAAGAACAACTGCTGAGAACAGAACGACTGGGGGACTGTTGGCCCGCTCCTCCAGAAAGGTGACACAGAGTCAGGAGGCCGCATGACCGTGATGATCGAGGGAAAAGTCGACGCAACAGGACTGAAGGCAGCCCTTGTGGCAAGCCGTTTCAACGATGTTTTTGTGTCGCGGCTGGTGGCGGGGGCAGTGGCTGCCTTTGTCCGACACGGGGCCACAGAGGACGATATCACCATCGTCAAAGTGCCCGGAGCATTCGAGATCCCGCAGGCTGTAGCGGCTATGGCGGGATCGGGAAAGTACGACCTCGTCGTAGCCCTGGGAACGGTGATTCGGGGCTCGACGCCACATTTTGACTACATCGCGGCCGAGGTGGCGAAGGGGGTTGCGCAGACAGCCCTTTCAGCGACTATTCCGGTGACCTTCGGCGTACTTACAACCGATACCATAGAGCAGGCCATTGAGAGGGCCGGTTCCAAGGCGGGCAACAAAGGAGCTGAGGCAGCCTTGGCGGCTATTGAAATGGCCAATGTGTTCAATCAGATTTAGACGAGGACAAGACCTCGTCGATTGACCTCCCCTCATCCTTCGAGACGTGGATTTCAGTTATCCGTGCCATCCAGACGCAAGACTCGTGAATTCGTGCTCCAGGTGTTGTTCGCGGCCGACGCGCAGGACCGAGACCCGGAAAACCTTTTGTCTCTGTTCGAAGACCATTTCAGTGATGAACACGAAGAAGCCGTGAAGGTGTACCGGGTAATGAAGGACTTTGCCCGGGATCTTGTCGCCGCTGTTTCACGGGATCGCATATCCATAGACAGAGTGATCAGGCAGCTTTCCCATCACTGGAAGCTCTACAGAATGAATCGGGTAGACCGAAGCATTCTCAGGATGGCCATAGCCGAAATGACCAGTTTCCCGGAAATCCCCGGTCGGGTAACTCTGGACGAAGCGGTGGATCTGGGGAAAAAATATGGGACAGAGAATTCAGCGGCCTTTATCAATGGCATTCTCGACAAGATTCACGAGCTTCAGTGCGGCCGCCCGCCGGCACAAAATTTGCCGGAAATCCTTGCAAGGCTTGACGAATTGGATACAACTCACTAAAATTGTGCAGTAATATGATGACGGCCCTCTGCGAAGTCAGGAGCTGCATATACCGTGTGCCATACTCCAACATTTGCGTTTGCACGCTCGTCCAAAACCCTTCTGCCGTATCTCGTCTTCGCTGTAGTGATACTGATCGGTACGGGGATCTGGTTTGACTCGGAATGCTTTGGGCAGACCCCCCGGGCCCGAGGTACACGATCCCCGGAGACGGCCGGAGCGGTTCGACCGGGGCAGGACTCGGCCTCGATCGGCAATTCCGGATTTCGAGTCCCCATACCGGAGTTCGGGATAAACCGGATCATCGGCAACCGCCCCGCCCCAAGATCGGAGCCGAAGACGGAGGTGCAACAGCCCGTTTCGCCCCCCTCTGAAGCTCCTTCGGTCAGCCCTCCGGCAGAAGGCCCGACACGAGAGCAAACGCCTGAGGCGCCGGCAGTCCCGAGGCTCCCCTTCGAACCATCGAGACGGAGACCATCGGTGGACACCGGCGTGCAACCCTCCGTCGAAGAAGAAGCTCCTGTCGAGCGCCGCCCGCTTCCACTGCGCGAGGTGCCTGCCGCCCCCGAAGACACTCTCGAGGCGCCGGTTCCAAAAACGGAGATACTCAAAGCACGTACTCCCCATAAGATGCCGGAACTCCTGGTTACTCGTCCGGTCAAGAGCACTCTCACACCGACACCCCTGGAACCGGTTGACGCCAGTGAGACAGCTCCCTCCGAATGGATTCCCCTCGAGCCGCGCGAAGAAAGTGAGATCGTCCCTCCTGCCAAACCCGCTCCGCCTCCTCAGGAATCGGTCCCCGAGACAGTGGCGCCTCCACGCGAAGAACCTACCGTACCGGAAGGCGGCACTCCACCGGCAGAAAAGCTTCCTCCCCCGCCGTCCGTTGACGAACGCGTTCCTTCCCCCTTGGACGATGACGTGCTGGAAAGTCGGGAAGTGAAAGACTATCTTTCGGCCGCAGCCCCAGTCCTTGAAGAGCTATCGCTTCTTATGACGCGGGTCCCTTCACTGACCATCGAAGACTTTGATCCCTCGAACCCGAACGCGCCGGTGGTTCCCACGGACGTCTCCGTAAAAATGGATTCGCTGAAACGGGATTTACAGATCCTTGACTCGAAAACGTTTGCCATTATTCCTCCCCAAAAGTACCGACGGTATCATGCCCGGATCAGAGAATCGATCTCACAGACCTACCAGGCCTGCGAGTCGCTCAGTAATTTCTTCGATGGGAAGAATACGGTAGACCTCCGAAAGGTCGAGCAACATTTGCTCAAGGCCAGGGAACTCATTCAGAGGACACTGAAGCGGAGTGGCTAGATTGACAAGCATGCCTCGCTGAGCCCCCGGACGGAGTCGATCTACAGGGGTCTTCCCCTATCGTGCAGCCGTGTCTTGAATGAGACTCACTTTGTAAGCGGCCGCGGGCGCGAGGACGGCAAGTCGGGTTGCGAATTATCGAGAAAGGCATCAGCGCGCCTGGCACGAATCTCACCTCGCGGTGAGCTGATCACCTGCTCAACCGGGCGCATCGTCACAGACCACCCCCCATGCCTGGCTTCCCACCATCTTTTCCAGCCTCACCACGAACGTTTTCTTACCGGTCGGCAAATCCGCGCGTGGCACTCGTACCGAAAGGTAATTATCTGATCGTGCCGTGGCGGCCTCCAGGGACTGATCCGAATCCTTTTCGAGCACAACACGCAACGTCTTGCCAATGAAGCGTTTGCAGAAAGCTGTTCTTAAGGTATCGGAAAGGTCTCTCAACTCCTCAACTCGCTGCCGCGCGATCTGTTCCGGGATTCGCGGATTGAGCTAAGCTGCGGATGTGCCGGGTCGGGGCGAAAAGGGAAAGACGTGCAAATAAGCTGGTTCTATCTCCTCGATAAGAGCCATGGTTTTTCGGAAGGACTGCTCATCCTCTCCGGGAAATCCTACCATGACATCCATCCCGATACAGGTCTCGGGAGACTGCCTGCCAACACGTTTCACGAGATCCAGAATCATGCCCGTGTCATACGGCCGTCCCATGCGGCCCAGAATCTCATCGTCACCGCTTTGCAAAGGGATGTGAAGGTGGCGACACATTCGTGGGTGCGAAGCCATGAGTGCAATGAGTCGGGGACTTATCTCCTGAGGTTCGATCGAGCTCAATCTGTAACGCGTGACCGGACATGCTTCGAGGAGACGTTCGAGGAGGTCCTCCAAACCGAGGTGAGGAGAGAGGTCACGGCCATACGCCCCCAGGTGGACGCCGGTGACCACTATTTCTGCAAATCCCGCCGCTTCCATTGCTTTCGCGCAGTCAACCGCTCTATCAAGCGGCAGACTCCTCGAGGGACCTCTCGCCCTCGGGACAATGCAGTACGAGCAACCCTGGGAGCATCCGTCCTGAACTTTCAGGAAGACTCTCGCTCTCGTCCCCGTTCGTGCCCCTGCAAGGTCTCCGAACAACGTGGATCTGGACGCGCCGCGCCGGACAATGGTGTCGGAACCGGATACGGGCTTGTCGATGTAGTCAGCGAAATGGTCCTTCTCGAAGGTACCTAGGAGAATTCTGTCACCCGCGGGAGTATCCAGGGACGAGGGATTGATTTCAGCAAGACATCCGGTTATCACGAGAAACGCATTCGGAAATTTATTGGCAAGACGATGTGCCATCCGCCTGGACTTTGCTTCTGCCCTGGAAGTGACGCAGCAGGTGTTTAGTACGATCAGGGTAGGATCTTGGGCATCGGAATCGACGCAATACCCCTTGTCCTCAAGGATTTTGGCCATTGCTTCGGCCTCGGCCTGATTGACCTTGCACCCAAGCACCTGAACCATTGCGCTTTTCCGGAATGGGTTCTTTTTCATTTTTACCGGTTTTGACATGATCACGCATACATGCTATCAATCGAGCGATCCAAGGTCAATTCTCGGTGAGGCCCGGATACATCGAGTGCGTGAGATTCGTGGCTTCGCAGACAGGCCGGAAGACCTCGTAGACGGATCGCCAATGAAACCGTGCATGAGAGCAGAGGCTCGAACGGGACAGCCATGAGGATTGCTCTGTTGAAACAATGGGAACCGGTCAGAATCTCGCTGATATTGCTGGTCATGCTCTTGGTCTGCATCACGTCAGCCCGGGCCGGAGAAAAAGCTAAGGGACCCGCCGACCAAGAGATCAAACATTCTGAAGAGGCGGGGCGTCTTTTTGAAATCAAAGTGCCCGAAGGGTTTGAAGCCGAGAGCACCGACGAACCCGGCATCCTCAAATGGAAAAAGAAGACCGCGGAGATCTACCTCGTCGTTGGAGACCTCTTCTCAGATTCGGACGACATGCTCTTCGACGAAATCCGGCGCGCATTGCGCAAGAACAAGAACGTGGAGAAAGTTCGTACGATTCGGCTGAAAGGAGGGCGAGCGATTGCCTACTTGGAAAAGCCCGCCAAGGATCGTGAGCGCCCGAGAACCTTGCGCCTCTTAGTCGTTACAAGCAAGAAAACGATCATCGTCGATTTCACAGCGCCGGTAAAAGCAATGGGAGATTCTCCCCTTAATGAGCTGTTAAGATCCATTCCGTCAGTGGATCGGCTATTGGCAGACTCCTCGTTCACGCCTCTCAAAGAGAAATATTCGGAGGCCCTGGTAAAGGAGATGCTGAGGCGCGCCCTGGACGAGCTCCGACGCGAGAAACGCGTCGGAACGGCCGGCGAGGACGACAGCACCTTCGAGGCTGTGGCGGATCGCGTGGCGCGGGTGCTTGAAGAGGCGGTGGGAGCGAAGCTCAAAACGGTGATCAACGCGACAGGAGTCATTGTGCACACCAACCTCGGTCGTTCTCCTCTGTCTCAGAGAGTCGCGGAAAGGATATCCAGGGCCGCGATGTCGTACTCCAATCTCGAGTACGACCTGGACAAAGGTGCCAGAGGGGAACGAAACACCCACCTCCGCAGGTTGATGGAAGAACTGACTGGAGCCGAGTCAGCTCTCGCAGTGAACAACAACGCGGCCGCGGTTCTGCTTGCCCTCAACACCTTGGCCGCAGGGCGCGAAGTGATCGTGTCCAGGGGCGAACTGATCGAGATAGGAGGGTCGTTTCGCATACCCGACGTGATGGCGCGCTCAGGCGCGGTCTTGAGGGAAGTGGGGACGACGAATCGAACCCATCCCAGAGATTACCATGAGGCCGTAACCGCGGAAACAGCCCTCATTCTCAAGGTTCATCCGAGCAATTACCGTATCGAAGGGTTCACCAGAGAAGTGGAGCTGGAAGAGATAGTCGCTCTGGGACGAGAAACGGGCATCCCTACCATGATGGACCTTGGCAGTGGCTGCTTCGTCGACCTGTTCCCGTTTGGTTTGGAAGGAGAGACAACGGTCCAGGAGGTCATTTCAAAGGGAATCGATCTGGTCACCTTCAGCGGAGACAAGCTACTGGGTGGCCCCCAGGCGGGGATTGCCGCGGGGCGCGCTGACCTCGTCGAGAAGATGCGCACCAATCCGCTGGCTCGGGCCCTTCGAATGGACAAGCTCACCCTTGCCGGTCTCGAGGCCACTTTGGAAGAGTACACCCGGGCAGAGGGTCCTTTTGGAGGTATTCCGGCACTTGCCATGATTACCACTCCGGGCGAAAACCTCAGGCAAACGGCCGAGGAGATGGCGCGCGAGCTCGACGGCCTTGTTGGCCAGAAAGCTGATGTCGGCATTGAACCGGGGGTGGGAAGAGTGGGGGGAGGCGCTCTGCCCTTGGGCGATCTTCCCGGTCCGAGAGTGGCCGTACGTCCGCGTCATATTTCCGCAGCCCGTCTGGCGAAGAGATTGAGGAGCGGCCATCCGCCACTTATCACCATTGTCAAGGAAGACGCGATCCTCGTGGATCCCCGGACCCTGCTCCACGATCAGGCAAGTCTGGTCCCCCGACTTCTGGCCGCGGCCTTGGATGCCGGTGAAACGTAAGGTTCCGAGGGTCAACTCCGCTCTGGACATTCCTGACCGTATCACCCCCTAACAACACGAGCCATATCAATGTAGATTAACGGGCGATGACAACAGGCTCCTCATTTTTCGTCCCGGAGGACGTTGAACCCGATAGGGCTGACAAAGTATTAGCCGCTTGTCTTGCCCGGGAGCGAAGCCGCTCTTCATTGGCCCGGCTCATGAAACATGGACGAGTCCTGGTAAATGGCCGACTTGTCCGTCCCTCCACCGTTCTCAAGCCAGGTGACAGGGTTGAGTTGCTTCCCGCGCCAAGGCAACCCCGCGCGGTCGAAGACCAGGAATTGCCTCCTTTTCGTGTTCTATTTGAAGACGAAGACCTGATAGTGTTGGATAAGCCTGCCGGTCTTGTCGTCCATCCCGGAGCGGGGAGACCTGCCGG